>DATING010000105.1:0-1553 GCA_035474555.1 Longimicrobium sp.
GCAGCTCCTCCACGGGCTGCGCGCCGCCGATGCCGTTGGCCCACGCGGCGTGGCGGCGCTGCACCAGGTCCAGCGCCGCGCGGCCTTCCGGCGTGAGCGACATCAGCTTGGCGCGGCGGTGGTGCGGGTTCTCCGACCAGGCGATGAGCCCGTCCGCCGCCAGTCCGTCCGCCGTCTGCTGCACGCTCTGCCGGGTAAGGCCCATGATGCGCGCCACGTTGCTCACGGGGACGGGCCCGTGCTCCACGACGCCCATCACCTGCCAGCGCGCGCTGCTCAGCCCCGCGGGGGCCGCCAGCGCATCGCCCGCGTCCAGCAGCAGGCGGTTGAGGCGAAACACCTCCAGCACCACCTCCGTGAACGCCTCGCCGTGGGGATTCAGCTCGTCCATGGCAGGAGCATACCATGGTGACAGGTACCTGTCAAAGGGGACGGACGAAAGCGTCCCGCGATCTGCCGCGGGACGCGCCGCCGTCCATCTGCCGGTCAGGCTTCGCCGATTACGTCCACGCGGGTGATGTGGAACGGGTACCAGCTGCGCTCCCGCTCGGCGTGCACGTGGATGGCGCCCATGCCGGACGGGCGCAGCACCAGGTCCACCACGTGCTCGTCCTCGTGCGTCACCTCGGTGGGGACGAACAGTTGTCCCAGGTTCTGCTCGGCCAGGTGCCGCAGCTCCTTGGGCGTGGTGAACATCGCGCCCAGGAGCTCTTCCGCCTGCTTCAGCTCGGTCGTCGTGTGGCCCATCGTCAGTCCTCCGTGTATGTGCCGCGCTTGCTCGAATTCGCAATTGGAAGCTTTCCTTCCAATTTAATACACCGGCTCCGCCCGGCAAGGTCCCGGATGTATCGGCCTGGCATCGGGAGGATCAAAGGAGTGGAGGGGCGGATCGATTTCGTGCGGGGAGGGAGAGTTCCGGCGCGCGGCGGGCGGTGGGCGGTGGCCCTCCCCCGGCCTCGCTCAGGCTCGTCCACCCCCTCCCGCAAACTGCGCGGGAGGGGGTGTACACCCCAGCCCGTGCACGATCGCGGGCTCTCGGAGCGGCGAAGTTCTCCCCCTCTCCGCGAGGAACGAGCGGGGAGGGGGCCGGGGGGAGGGGCGCCTGGCCCGTGCAGGGAGCCCGCTTCCCCCGCACGACCCGCAGTTCAACCTCTCCCAGGGGGTTTTGGGGGAGGTGCGAGCCTCGGCGAGCGGTGGGGGCGCCGCTCGGGCTCCGCCACCCGCGCTCAATCTCTGCCTGTCCTCCACCCCCTCACCCAAACAGCGCGATGAGCACGGCGCCCGCGCACACGAGCAGGGCCCCGGCCGCGCGGGTGCGGGCGGCGGCGCGCTCGCCCAGCACGAGGATTCCCAGCGCGGTGGCGACCAGGATCCCCGTGGACGAGATCGCGATCACGTAGCCGGCCTGGGCCATCCGCAGCGCCGTGTGCAGCCCCATCTGCTGCACGGCGAACGCCAATCCGCCCAGGCACACGAAGCGCATCCACGGCCACTTCTTCTCCGGCCAGCCGAGCTCGCCCCGGGCCCGGCGCGCCAGGAACGGCAGCACCAGC
>DATING010000106.1:0-9855 GCA_035474555.1 Longimicrobium sp.
GCGCTGCCGGCCGTGCCGGCGATGAGGGTGGCGCGGCCGCGGGGCAGCCCTCCTTCGCCGATCAGGTCGAAGCCGCTGATGCCCGTGGGCAGCTTGCCCACGGGGGACACGTTCTCGCTCATGGCTGGCGTTCGGTTTCTAGGTCCAGCGCCGCCAGGACGCGCGCCGCGTCGCCCAGGTCGCCGGTAACGCGGCGGGGCGGCGCGGGATGCTCGCGCACGACGGTAGGGGTGGTGAGCACGCGATGGCGCTCGGCGGCCTCCGGGTCCTGCACCACGTCGATCACCTTGAGCTCCGCGCGCCCGCCCAGCTGGTCGCGGCACATCGCGCGGAGGTTGCTTTCCGCGGCCCGCGAGCGCGGGCTGGGGCCCGCCACGAACAGGGTGAGTGCGATGCGGTCCATGCGGGCGGGCATAAGCGAGGAGTGTGCCGGAACCGATCGGCGGAAGGGTAGCGCCCGTGCGGGGTTGCCGCAATCCATTGTAGCTGGATTGCGGGGAAAGTGCGGGAGTGCGGGAGTGCGGGAGTGCGGAAGGTCCGTAGCGCCGGCGGAGACTCGTCGTGGGCCGGGCGCCCCCCTCCCCGACCCTCCCCCACAAACTGCGTGGGGGAGGGAGATGAACCGGGATCCTCCCATCGCGGAACGCAGTTCTCCCCCTCCTGCCCGCGAAGCGGGGGAGGGGGCCGGGGGGAGGGGGCCCTCCGCGCCCGGCGGATACTCCGCTCTCGTGCACGGACCAATGCCGCGCTGCGGTTTCACCTCCCCCAGGGGTTTTTGGGGGAGGTCGCGAGATATCGAGCGGGTGGGGGCGCCGGCGGGAGTCCGCCGTCGTGCACGGACCCGACGCGCGCTGCCGTTCTCCCCTCTCCCGGCGGCAGTTTGCCCAAGGAGGGGGCCGGGGGTGCGGACCCGAAACCCGCGTCCAGCCGCGCCGTATCAATCCATCGAGTCCCGATCAGCGAACGTCACGGCGCGCGGCATCGCCCGGCCGTGCCGCCACCCTGCCTTGCCCCACGGGCGAACCAACCCGCAGTCTCCCGATGGACCCCTCCACCGCAGTCCCGCATCCCGTGCTGATCCAGCCGTTCAAACCCTCGGGGCCCCGGCCGCGTCATAGGAACGTCGGCAGCGTGAAACACCCCGAACCCACCCGGCTCCATGGCGGCCACCATGCTGGCTGATCGACCCACGACGGACGACGCGAGGCCCACGGACCTCACCGTCCTTCGGGCCCAGCAGGGAGAGACCGCCGCGTTCGAGCAGCTGTACCACGCGAACGTGGGGCGCATCTACGCGCTGTGCCTGCGCCTGTGCGGCGACAGCACCCGGGCGGAGGAGCTCACGCAGGACGTGTTCGTCCGCGCGTGGGAAAAGCTGGGGAGCTTCCAGGGAAAGAGCGCCTTCAGCACCTGGCTGCACCGCCTGGCGGTGAACGTGGTGCTGGGCGACCGCCGGTCCGAGGGGGTGCGGGTGCACCGCGTGTTCTCCACGGACGAGCCGGAGAAGTACGAGACGCCCAGCACGCGCGCGTCCGATCCGGGGACGGCCATGGATCTGGAGCGCGCCATCGCGGGGCTGCCCCCGGGCGCCCGCAGCGTGTTCGTGCTGCACGACGTGGAGGGATACAAGCACGAGGAGATCGCCGAGATGCATGGCTCGGCCGTGGGAACGTGCAAGGCGCAGCTGCACCGCGCCCGGCGACTGCTCAGAGAGGCACTGGGACGATGACACACGATCAAACGCTCGAGCTGCTGGACGACTACGTGGGGGGCGAGCTGCCCCCGCGTGAAGAGCGCGACGTCCGGCGCCACCTGATGCAGTGCGAGGAGTGCCGCGCCGAGGAGACCGCGCTGCGCATGCTCCTGGACGAGGCCGCCGCGCTCCCCGAGGAGATCGCCCCGCCGCGGGACCTGTGGAACTCCATCGCGCCCCGGCTGGAAGCCCGCGCGCCCCTGCCGGCCGCGCCGGCGGAGCGGCTGGACGAGGTGCGGGTCATCGGCCCGCGCCCCGTGCGCCCCCTGCCCTGGTGGATGCTGGCCGCGGCGAGCGTCGCCCTGGTGGTCACCACCTCGTTCGCCACGCTGCGCTTCGCGGGCGGTCCGGACGCGGACACACCGGTGCTCCCCACGCAGCAGGCGCAGGCCCCGGCCCGTGTGGACGGTGGCGCGCCCGCCACGCTGGCCAGCTTTGCCCCGGCGGAGCAGGAATACGAAAAAGCCATCGGCGACCTGCAGAAGGTGCTGGAGCAGAACCGCGGCCAGCTGGCCCCGGAGACGGTGGCCGTGCTGGAAGCCAACCTGCGCATCATCGACCAGGCCATCCGCGAGTCGCGGGCGGCGCTGGCCAGGGACCCCGAAAGCCCGGAGCTCACCCGGATGCTCACGGACGCCTACGGAGCCAAGCTCAACGTGCTGCGGCGCGCGGTCTCGCTTTGACCGCGCCCCTTGCAAGGATAAACACGACCATGACCCACATCAGGACCCTTTCCCTGGCCGCGGTGGCGGCCGCGCTGCTGCTGGCCGGCGAGGCCGGCGCGCAGCGGCAGGTGAACGCCCGGCACGACGCCGCGCCCAACGGCACGGTGGAGATCCAGATCAACAACGGCTCCGTGCGCGTGGTGGGCTGGGGGCGCCGCGAGGTGCAGGTGACGGGCACCACGAGCCGCGACGGCGACCGCGTGCAGCTGGAGGGCGGCGGCCGCCGCACGGAGGTGCGGGTGGAGGGCAGCCGCGGCCGGGCGGGGCCGGTGGTGCTGGAGGTGCGCGTCCCGGCCGGCTCGTCGCTGGCCGTGACGTCCGCGGGCAACGTGGGGATCACCGTCACGGGCGTGAACGGTGCCGTGGAGACGGCCACCCGCAACGGCCCCACGGTCGTCCAGGGGAGCCCGCGCACGGTGGAGATCACCACGCAGAACGGTCCCGTCACCCTGGACGGCGACACGGACCGCGCCACCATCACCTCCAGGTCCGGGCCCGTGCGGATGAACGGCACGGTGCGGCAGCGGGCCGAGGTCAACGCCATGAACGGCGCCGTGGAGATCGGCGGCAGCGTGGGCGAGGTGGAGATCAGCTCCCTGAACGGGGCCGTGCGCGTGGCCAACGTCACGGGCGGGCGGGTGGAGATCAGCTCCGTGAGCGGCAGCGTGAGCGTGACCGGCACGCGGCTGCGCGGCAACGTGGAGAGCGTGGCCGGCAGCGTGACGGTGAGCGGCAGCCTGGGCGGGGCGTTGAACGTGGAGAGCCACGCCGGCGCCGTGGTGATGCGCCTGCCCGGCAACACGGGCGCCGAGATGCAGGTCACCAGCTGGAGCGGCGGCGTGAGCAGCGACTGGCGCCTGCGCCGCGAGGGCCGCGAGTGGAGCGGCACCCTGGGCCGCGGGGGACCCAACGTGAGCATCACCACCTTCAGCGGGGCCGTGCGGATCACCCGGCGGTAGAGGTTCCGGGCCGCGGCGACGCGGCCCGCTTTTCTTCCCGCCCCGGCCGCCCGACCGAATCGCGGCGCACCCCGGGGCCGATCTCCCGAAGGCTCACCTCCCGGAACTGAGGATCACGACGGATGACCATCCCCCATCACCCGCTGTTCACGCTGGCGCTTTCCACGGCGGCGGCGCTCGTCCTGGCGGCGCCGCTCGCGGGACAGACGGAGCGGTTCTCGCTCACCGGGCGCGCCCCGGCCGTGCACAACCTGGCCGGCGAGGTCACGGTGGCGGCGGGCTCCGGCAGCGCCGTGGTCGTGGAGATCACGCGCGGCGGGCAGGACGCCCGGGAGCTGCGGGTGACCCGCGACGGCGACGACGTGCGCGTGGTGTATCCCGGCGACCGGGTCGTCTACGGGCGGATGGGCGCCCGCTCGCGCACCACCCTGCAGGTGCGGCGCGACGGCACCCTGGGCGGCGGGCGAGCGGGCTCGCGGCGCGTGACCGTCTCGGGCGCGGGGCAGGGGACGCGGGCGTACGCGGACGTGCGGGTGCTGGTGCCCGCGGGGCGCACGGTCTCCGTGCACCAGGGCGTGGGCGCGGTGCAGGTGACCAACGTGAATGGCCGCGTGCACGTGGAGGGCGCGTCGTCCACCGTGCGCGCGCAGGGGACGCGCGGCGAGCTGGACGTGGAGGTGGGCTCCGGCGCCGTGGAGGTGCGCGACGCGCAGGGCGTGATCGACGTGGAAACCGGCTCCGGCCGGCTGACGCTGAACGACGTGCGCGGCACCACCCTCAAGGCGGGCAGCGGCAGCGGGGCCGTGAGCGGAAGCGGGCTGCGCGTGGAGACGCTGGAGGTGGAGGTGGGCTCGGGCAGCATCGGCCTGAGCGGCGTGCACGCGCGCGACGTGTCGCTGGAGACGGGGAGCGGCTCCGTGACGCTGGGGATGGAGACGGATGCGGACCTGGACGTGGAGACGGGCTCCGGCAGCGTGACCGTGACCGTCCCCGGCTCGTTCGGCGCGGCGCTGGACATCGACACGGGGAGCGGCGGCATCACCGTGGACCTGCCCGTGACGGACCGCCGCAGCGAGCGAGGCCGCTACACCGGCCGCGTGGGCGACGGCAACGGCACCGTGCGGATCGATACGGGCTCCGGCGGCGTCCGCATCCGCCGCGGCTGACGGCGCGCGGCGCCACCCTGGCTTCACGGGCCCCCCCTCCTCGCGAGGGCGGGCCTTTTTGCGCGTGTGGCTGGATCGCCGGATCCGGTCAGGCTGGTCACAGCGCCAGCGGGTGGTCGGTCCCAGGAGCCGATGCACCACCGCCCAGCCAGGGCCAGCTTTTACGGATCGCGATCAGGTGGATCTGTGCCTCCGCGGACTTCCGCGCCGTGCGGCGGGTATCCTCTCCTGCAAAAAATGCGGATGCCACCCCCTCGCCGGCAGCAGCCGCTCTGCCAAGGATCTCTGGCCTCCTGCACGACCGGGCCGATCCGCGTCCGGCCGTCGGATCGCATCGTTCCGCACCCGCGGCTTCGAAAAACGCCGCCTTACTGGATGCGTGTGATCGCGACGTCCGGTAGACGGGTTGCTGCCGGCGCGGGGGCGGCCATCCGCGTTTTTTCGAAGAGGCAGGATGGTCGCGGCGGAGGTGGATGCCTGGTGTGGCACAACATCCACCTGATCGCGATCCGTAAGACTGTGCCTGCGCCGGAAGCCGGGATGGCCACGGGCGATGAATGCGTCACCCAGCGAGCCGCACACGTCCGCTTCCGAGCGCCTGAGGCCGGTCTCCGCTGCTGCCCGTCACCTCGCGGTGGATGGAACGCTCCTCAAGCGACCCCTCGGCCCATCACTCTCGCCGCATCGGGATGCCCGTCCTCCACGCGAGACGGGCATTTTCGATTTCACAGGCCAAGCAACCGCTCCCAAGCAGCCACAGGTGAGCACATCCGCACACCCGTGTCGCAGTGCAAGCGCATGTTGTTCTAGTGCTTACGAGATGTTTGTGGACGTATAGATTGGGGGACTTGACGGGGTATATCAAAACTCATATAGTCGAGTCCAGCGAATGGATGAACCGCGTCTGCGACCGCTGTTCTGGGTCGGTGGATCCAAGAAGGAGTACCGGTCTTTCCCCCTCGATCTGCGCCACGACATCGGCTACCTGCTCTACCGGGTACAGGAAGAACAGCCGGTCCCCGACGAGAAGCCACTGAACAGGGGTCCGCTCCAGGGGCTTGGGATTCGTGAGATCGCCGTGGATTGGGAGGACGGCACGTACCGCGTGGTCTACACGGTGAAGCTTCGCGCGGGAGTTTACGTGCTGCATGCCTTCAAGAAGAAGTCGAAGCACGGAATCGCCACACCGCAGCACGACATTGAACTGATCCGCGCCCGGTTCGCCATGGCGATGCGGATCGACGATGCGTCTTCACCCCTGTGAACGTGGACTACTCGTTGATGGAGTCACGGATGAGCGATGAGCCACTGGAGTATGAGGTCGGCAGCGACAACCTGTTCGCGGACATCGGTGTTCCGAACCCCGAGGAAGCCCTGGCGCGGGCCAAGCTGATGAGCCGAGTCATCAACATCATCCACGAGCGCCGGCTCACGCAGAAGCGCGCCGCCGAGATCCTGGGCACCAACCAGCCCACGGTATCGGACCTGATGCGGGGAAAGATGCACAAGTTTTCGCTGGAACGCCTGATCGCGTTCCTGACCGCCCTCGATCAGGACGTAGAGATTACCGTTCGGCAGCGGCCCGCGGCGGCATCCCGCCCGGCGCGGGTTTCCGTCGGGGAGGAACGAGCAGAACTTTCCGTCGTCACCAGCGACTGATCGCGATCCGCCGCGATGCACCGGAGCCCGCCCTTCCGCGTGGAGGGGCGGGCTTCGTTCATCCCGGCCGCGGGGCTTGTACGAACATTGCAAGCCGGGGCCGTCCCGCCGCCGCTGGAGCGCGGCGGCGGTCGGTCGTGCGCGTTTCACGGGATCGGGAGGAGGGACGGGATGCAGCCATCAGGTTCGCCGGCGTCGTCGGAGCGGTCGGTGTCGGTGTGGGAGCAGACGGTGCCGCAGCGCGAGTTTCCGCCGCTGACGGGCACGGCGGAGGCGGACGTGTGCGTGGTGGGCGCCGGCATCGCGGGGATGACCGTGGCCTACCTGCTCGCCAAGGCCGGCCGGCGGGTGATCGTGCTGGACAAATCCAGCGTGGGCGGGGGCGAGACGGGACAGACCACGGCGCACCTGAGCAGCGCGCTGGACGACTACTACCACGTGCTGGAAAAGGTGCACGGCGCCGAGGGCGCGCGGCTGGCCTACGAGAGCCACCAGGCCGCCATCGACCAGGTGGGCGCCATCGCCGCGGCGGAGGGCATCGAGTGCGACTACGTGCGGCTGGACGGCTACTGGTTCCTCACGCCCGAGGACTCGCCGGACCTGCTGGACACGGAGCGCGACGCCGCCCGCCGCGCCGGTGCCGACGCGGAGCGGGTGGAGCGCATCCCCGGCGTTCCCTTCGACAGCGGCCCGGCGCTGCGCTTCGGCGCGCAGGGGCAGTTCCACGTGCTCAAGTACCTGTCCGGCCTGGCGGACGCCATCACGCGGCTGGGCGGGCGCATCCACACGGGCAACCTGGTCACGGAGGTCGAGGGCGGCGCGCGGGCCACGGCCAAGGGCGAGGGCTTCTCCGTCTCCGCGGGCGCCGTGGCGGTGTGCACCAATCCGCCCGTGCACGACATGTTCGCCATCCACACCAAGCAGGCGCCGTATCGCACCTACGTGGTGGCGGGGCGCGTGCCGGCGTCCGGCATCCAGCCCGCGCTCTGGTGGGATACGGCGGAGGCCTACCACTACGTCCGCACCCAGCCCGTGGAGGGCGACCCGTCGCAGCTGTGGGTGATCGTGGGCGGCGAGGACGTGAAGCAGGCGCACTCGGATGACCACGACGAGCGCTTCGCACGGCTGCTGGAGTGGGCGCGGCCGCGCTTCGGGCTGCAGTCCGCGGAGATGCGCTGGTCGGGGATGGTGATGGAGCCGGCGGACTACATGGCCTTCATCGGCGCGGATCCCGGGGGGCGCGAGAACGTGTACGTGGCCACGGGCGACAGCGGCCACGGGATGACGCACGGCACCATCGCGGGGATGCTCATCCGCGACCTCGTCCTGGGCCAGCCGAACCCGTGGGCCACGCTGTACGAGCCGTCGCGCAAGACGCTGTCGGTGGACTCCGTCAAGGAGTTCCTGATGGAGAACCTGGACGTGGCGAAGCAGTACGCCAAGCTGTCGCCCACGTTCAGCGACGCGGACAGCGCGGCGGAGGTGCCGCCGGGGACGGGGATGGTGGTGCAGCGCGGGCTGCAGAAGGTGGCCGTCTACCGCGACGAGGCGGGCGTGGCGCACGAGATGAGCGCCCTGTGCACCCACCTGCAGTGCGTCATCCGGTGGAACAGCGAGGAGCGGAGCTGGGACTGTCCCTGCCACGGCTCGCGCTTCGCCCCCACGGGCGAGGTGCTCACGGGGCCGGCCATCTACCCGTTGAAGAAGCTGGAGTAGAAGAAGTGCCGAGTGCCAAGTCCCCAGTGCCAAGGAACAGCATCAGCACTCGGCACTTGGCACTCGGCACTTGGCACTCGGGACTGCACTAAAGGAAACGGATGACGAATCGGGCCAGGGTGGTGGTGCTGGACATCGACGGCACGCTCATCGACAGCAACGACGAGCACGCCCACGCCTGGGTGGACGTGGGACGCGAGTTCGGCCACGACATCGAGTACGACCGCGTGCGTCGCCTGATCGGCATGGGCGGGGACAAGGTGCTGCCGGAGCTCACGGGGCTGGAGGAAGACACGGACGAGGGGCAGCGGATCAAGGAGCGCCGCGGCGAGATCTTCCGCGAGAAGTATCTCCCGAATCTCCAGGCGTTTCCCCGCACGCGCGAGCTGCTGGAGCGCTTTCGCGACGACGGCTACACGCTGGTCGTGGCCACCTCGGCCAGCAAGAAGGACATGGACGCGCTGCTCAAGCAGGGCGGCATCCAGGACCTGATGGAGGAAAAGACGTCGTCCAGCGACGCGGACGCCTCCAAGCCGGACCCCGACATCGTGCAGGCCGCGCTCAAGTCGGCGGACGCGCGGCCGGGGGAGGCCATCATGCTGGGCGACACGCCGTACGACGTGGAGGCCTCGGGCCGCGCCGGGGTGCGGTGCGTGGGGCTGCGCTGCGGCGGCTGGGGCGACGAGGAGTTGGGCGACGCGGTTGCGGTCTTCGAGGATCCCGCCGATCTTCTGGCGCGGTACGACGAGTCGCCGTTCGCCGCCGGGTGAGGGCGCGCGGCGGCTGAATCGGGCGATTCGGCGAGCAATCCGGACCGGGGGAGAACGCGCTTCTCCCCCGGTTTCCGTCTACGGAGCGCGAAAGGCAACGCGGGATGTCGATGCAGGACGGGGGCGCGGAGTCCGCCGCGAGCGAGCTGGGCGCCACGGAGCTGGGGGCCGAGGCCACGGGGCCCGTGCCGGGGTGGGGATGGACGGAAACGGCGCTGTCGCTGATGGTGTTCGTGTGGGGGGTGAACTTCGCCGTGGTCAAGCACGCGCTGGCCACCTTCGATCCGCTGGCGTTCAACGCCCTGCGCTTCGTGATCGCGTCGGTGCTGGTGTTCGCCGTGCTGAAGGTGCGCGGCGAGCTGGGGATGCTGCCGGACCGGCGCGACGTGCCTCGCATCGTGATGCTGGGGCTGCTGGGCAACGTGCTGTACCAGATGTGCTTTATCCTGGGGCTGGACCGCAGCCGCGCCGGGCACGCCAGCGTGCTGCTGGCGCTCACGCCCATCATGACGGCGTTTCTCTCCATGCTGACGGGCCATGAGCGGCCGGGCCCGCGCACCTGGGGCGGCGCGACGCTCTCCATCCTGGGCATCGGCCTGGTGAGCGGCGCGGCCATCCGCCTGGAGGGGCGCGAGGCGCTCGTGGGCGACGCCATCCTGGTGACGGCGTGCGCGGCGTGGGCGCTGTACACGGTGGGCGCGCGGCCCATCGTGCGCCGCTACGGGGCCGTGCGCACGACGGCGTGGACGATGTGGATCGGCGCGGTGGGGCTGCTGGCCATCGGCACGCCGGCCATCCTGGGGCAGGACTGGGGGGCGCTGGATGCGTGGGCGTGGGGCGGGATGGTGTTCTCGGCCACGTTCGCCATCGGCTTGGCGTACCTGATCTGGTACCGCGGCGTGGAGCGCATCGGCAACACGCGCACGGCCATCTTCAGCAACCTGACGCCCGTGGTGGCCTTGGCGGCGAGCGCCGTGCTGCTGCGGGAGGCGCCCTCCGCCCTGGCCCTGGCCGGCGCGGCGCTGACGCTGGGCGGGGTGATGATCGTGCGGTCGGATCCCGGCTCGGCGGGGTGAAGGGCAGTGCGAAAGTGCGAAAGTGCGAAAG
>DATING010000107.1:0-2208 GCA_035474555.1 Longimicrobium sp.
CGGCGCAGCACTCCCAGGCTCCACTGATCGACCAGGATGTGGTGCACGCATAGCAGCAGCACGCGGTCTTCCGCGCCTAGCCGCAGCAGCACCGCGCGGAAGAGCGGCCCCGCGGCAAGGTCGAACGGCCGCCGCGCCTCCTCCCCGGCGCGGCGCCGGACCGCCGCCTCACGGTCCGCCTCGCCGAGCTCCGACAGGTCCTCCACCGGCAGGGCGAACCCGACGAAAGGGGTGACCACCTGCACCGGCGAGCCGTCCGCCTGGGCGAAGACCGTGCGCAGCGCCTCGTGGCGCCGGACGATCTCACCCAGCGCGCGCTCCAGCGCCGCCTCGTCCACCGCACCCCCCAGGCGCCGTGCCACGGGGATGTTGTAGACGGCGCTCCCCGGATCCAGCCGGTCGATGAACCAGAGCCGCTCCTGCGCGAACGACAGCGGCAGCGCCCCCGTGCGATCGGCCGGCACCACCGGCGGCAGCACCGGCAGCCCCGCGCGGCGCATCTCCTCCACCGCGCTGGCCATCTCCGCCACCGTGGGTCCCTCGAAGAGCGCCCGCAGCGGCAGCTCCACCCCGAACGCCTCGCGCACCGCCGACACCACCCGCGTGGCCAGCAGGGAGTGCCCGCCCAGCTCGAAGAAGCTTGCCTCCACCCCCACCCGATCCAGCCGCAGCACCTCACCCCAGATCCCCGCCAGCACCTCTTCGGCCGGGGTGCGGGGCGCCACGTGGCCGGTTTCCGCCTCGGCGTACTCCGGCGCCGGCAGCGCCCGCCGGGCCACCTTGCCGCTCGGGGTGAGGGGAAGACTCTCCAGCCGCACGACCGCCGACGGCACCATGTACTCCGGCAGGCGCCCCTTCAGGTGCGCCCGCAGCTCGGCGGGGGTGACCGCCGCCGACTCGCCCGCCACCACGTACGCCACCAACCGCCGGTCGCCCGGCGCGTCCTCCCGCACCACCACCACCGCCTCACGCACCTCCGGGTGGTCCGACAGGGCGGCCTCGACCTCCCCCGGCTCGATCCGGAAGCCCCGGATCTTCACCTGCTCGTCGGTGCGGCCCAGGAACTCCACCTCGCCGGCCGCAAGCCACCGTGCCCGGTCGCCGGTGCGGTACAGCCGGCCCCCCGGCTCGCCGAACGGGTCGGGGACGAACCGTTCCGCGGTCAGGCCCGGCCGCTCCAGGTAGCCGCGCGCGACCGCGTCGCCTCCCAGCAGCAGCTCACCCGGCACCCCGATCGGCGCCGGCTCCAGGTGCCGGTCCAGCACGTACAGCTGCGTGTTCGCGACCGGCGCGCCGATGCTCGGCAGCAGCGGCCACCCCGCGGGCTCCCCCTCCAGCACGCGCGCGCTGACGACGTGCGTCTCGGAGGGGCCGTACTGGTTCACCAGCACGCACCCGGGCATCGCGGCGAACCAGCGCCGGATCGGCTCGGTGACGCGGAGCTGCTCGCCCGCGGTGATCACCTCGACGAGCGAGGCGGGGGCGATCCCCAGCTCCACGGCAGCTTCGGCCAGGTGCTGCAGGGCGATGAAGGGGAGGAACAGGCGCTCGATCCGCTCCGCTTCCAGCACGCGCGCGAGTCGCGGCGGGTCGGTGCGGACCTCCTCGGAGGCCAGCACCAGGGTGCCGCCCGTGCACCAGGTGGAGAAGATCTCCTGGAAGGAGACGTCGAAGCTGATGCTGGTGAACTGCAGCGTCACCGCGCCCGCGGGTGCGTGCCCGGTGCGATCCTGCCAGGCGAGCAGGTTGACCAGCGGCCGGTGCGGCATCGCCACGCCCTTGGGCCGCCCGGTGCTCCCCGACGTGTAGATGACGTACGCCAGGTTGCCGGGGCCCACCGGCACCCCCAGACGCTCGCCGCTCTCGCGCCCGATCGCCGCCGCATCCGCGTCCAGCCGCACGGTCGCGGCCCCGCCGGCGGGGAGCCGCTCCGCCAGGCTCGCCTGCGTCAGCAGCACCCGCGCGGCCGAGTCCTCCAGCATGTACGCCAGGCGCTCCGCGGGGTACGCCGGGTCCAGCGGCACGTAGGCTCCCCCGGCCTTGAGGATTCCCAGCACCCCCACCATCAGCTCCGGGCCCCGCTGCAGGCACACCCCCACGCGCGCGTCGGGGCCCACGCCAAGCCCGCGGAGGTGGCGCGCCAGCCGGTTGGCGCGCGCCTCCAGCTCGCCGTAGGTGAGGCTCCCGCCCGCGTGGCGGAGCGCCACC
>DATING010000108.1:0-3132 GCA_035474555.1 Longimicrobium sp.
CAGCTCCGGCAGCGGCGACTCCCCGCCGCCGAGGTACGCCGCGTACAGCGCCGACAGCTCGCGGAAGAGCACGCCCAGGCTCCACCCGTCGCTGACGATGTGGTGCATGGAGAGCAGCAGCACGTGCTCCTCCCCGCCCAGCCGCAGCAGCCCCGCGCGGAAGAGCGGCCCGGCCGAGAGGTCGAACGCGCGCCGGGACTCCTCATCCGCGCGCTGCCTCACCGCCGCCTCGCGATCTACCTCGTCCAGTCCCGACAGGTCCCACACCGGCAGGTCGAAGCCGCCGAAGGACACCACCACCTGCACGGGCGCGCCGTCCACCTCGGCGAAGACCGTCCGCAGCGACTCGTGCCGCCGGACGATCTCCCCCAGCGCACGCTCGAATGCGTGAACGTTCAGCGCACCCCCCAGGCGATGTGCCATGGAGATGTTGTAGGTGGCGCTCCCCGGATCCAGCCGGTCCAGGAACCACAGCCGCTCCTGCGCGAAGGAGAGCGGCAGCGCTCCCGTGCGCTCGGCGGGCACCACCGGCGCGAGCAGCGGCAGCCCCGCGCGGCGCAGCTCCTCCACCCGCCCGGCCAGCTCCGCCACCGTGGGGCCCTCGAACAGCGCCCGCAGCGGCAGCTCCACACCGAACACGGCCCGGATGCGCGAGACCACCCGGATGGCCATCAGCGAGTGCCCGCCAAGCTCGAAGAAGTTGTCGTCGACCCCGACCCGCTCCAGGCGCAGCACCTCCGCCCAGACCTCCGCCAGAACCTCCTCGGTCGGCGTGCCCGGAGCGGCGGACTGCCCCTCCGTGGAGCCCAGCTCGGGGGCCGGCAGCGCCTTGCGGTCCAGCTTGCCGTTGGCTGTCAGCGGGAGCGCGTCCAGCGTCACGAAGGCAGACGGGACCATGTACTCCGGCAGGCTCCGCCGCACGTGCGCACGCAGCGCCTCCGCCTCCGCTTCACCCACGATGTACGCCACCAGCCGCGTCTCGCCCGCATCCGCGCGTGCCACGACCACGCAGTCGGTGACGCTCTCGTAGGCCCGCAGGACGGACTCGATCTCGCCCAGCTCGATGCGGAAGCCGCGCACCTTCACCTGGAAGTCCAGCCGCCCCAGGTACTCGATGGCGCCGTCCGTCCGCCAGCGCACCCGGTCGCCCGTCCGGTACAGCCGCGCGCCGCCTTCGGCCGAGAACGGATCGGGGACGAAGCGCTCCGCGGTCATCGCCGCGCGGCCCTGGTAGCCGCGCGCCACCTGCACCCCGCCGATGTACAGCTCACCGGGGACCCCCACGGGCACCGGCCGCAGCGCCGTGTCCAGCACGTACAGCTGCGTGTTCCACACCGGACGGCCGATCGGCACCACGTCGGCCGCCTCGCCGCGCGGGCAGGTCCAGCAGCTCACGTCCACGGCCGCCTCGGTGGGGCCGTACAGGTTGGTGAGCTCCACGGGGCCGGCGAGCTGGTCGTAGAAGCGCCGCACCAGCGCCGGCGGCAGCGCCTCGCCGCTGCACACGACGTGGCGGAGCGAGGGGCAGCGGCCGGCCGCCACCGCCTCCACGAACGACTGCAGCATGGAGGGAACGAAGTGCAGCGCGGTCACGCCTTCGCGCTCGATCACCTCCTGCAAGTACAGCGGGTCGCGGTGCCCGTCCGGGCGCGCCATCACCAGCCGCGCCCCCTGCTGCAGCGGCCAGAAGAACTCCCACACGGACACGTCGAAGCCGAAGGGTGTCTTTTGCAGCACCACGTCGTCCGCGCCGATGCCGAAGTGCGCCTGCATCCACACCAGCCGGTTCACCACGCCCCGGTGCGCGTTCATCACCCCCTTGGGGCGGCCGGTGGAGCCGGAGGTGTAGATGACGTACGCCAGCGAATCCGGACCCGCGCCGACGGCCGGGTTCTCCGCCGGCTCCGACGCGATCTCCTCCGCCAGCGCGTCCACCGCCAGCACCGCGACGCCGTCGCCCGCGGGGACGGATTCACGCAGGGCAGCCTGCACCAGCACCAGCGGCACGCGGCTGTCGTCCAGCATGTACGCCAGCCGCTCGGCGGGCAGGCCCGGGTCCAGCGGCACGTAGGCGCCCCCGGCCTTCAGCACGGCCAGGAGCGAGACCACCATCTCCAGGCTCCGCTCCATCAGCACGCCCACGCGCACCTCGGGGCCCACGCCGTGGCCGCGCAGGTGGTGGGCGAGGCGGTTCGCGCGCGCGTTCAGCTCGCGGTAGGTGAGCGACGCCTCCTCATAGCGCACGGCCACCACGTCCGGCGTGCGCGCCGCCTGCGCCTCGAACAGCTCGTGGATGCAGCGGTCCGCCGGAAGCTCCGCTTCGGTCCGGTTCCACGTCTCCAGCACCCGCGAGCGCTCCTCATCCCCGAGCAGCTCCACCTGCGAGAGCCGCACGTCCGCGTCGGACGCGGCCTGCTCCAGCACCCGCGCCAGGTGGCCCAGGATCCGCTCGGCCGTGCCGCGCTCGAAGAGGTCGGTGCTGTAGTTCAATGCGCCACGCAGGCCCTGGGCGGTCGCCCGGAGCGTCAGGGAAAGATCGTATTTGGCGATCCCCATGGGCGCACCGACGCCCCCGACCTTCAGCCCCGGGAGATCCCCTCCCAGTTCCCGGGCGTTCTGCATCGTGAACATCGCCTGGAAGAGCGGCGAATGGCTCATCGACCGCTCCGGCTGCAGCTCGGCGACCAGCTTTTCGAAGGGCACCTCCTGGTGCTCGTACGCGCCCAGCGTCCCCTCGCGCACCCGCCCCAGCACCTCGCGGAAGCTCGGATCTCCCGAGAGATCGGCGCGCAGCACCAGGGTGTTGATGAAGAAGCCGATCACCTCCTCCACCTCCCCGCGCGTGCGTCCGGCGATCGGGCTGCCCACGACGACATCCTCGCTCCCGCTGTACTTCGACAGCAGCACCTGGAACGCAGACAGCAGCGTCATGTACAGCGTCGCACCCTCGCTCCGTCCCAGCGCCTGCAAGCGCTCCAGCAGCTCGGGGGAAAGCTCCACCGGAACCGACGCCCCCCGGTACGTCTGCACCGCTGGGCGGGGATGGTCCGTCGGCAGCTCCAGCAGCTCCGGCGCGCCGGCCAGCTGCTCCTTCCAGTACGAGAGCTGCCGGCCGAGGGCCTCGCCCGCCAG
>DATING010000109.1:0-5045 GCA_035474555.1 Longimicrobium sp.
GCGCCACCTCCTCGCCTCCCTCCCCCACCCGGTCCAGCAGCCGCGCCGCGCAGAACAGCGCGTCCGCGGGCGTGAACTCCGCGCGGGGCGGCTCCCCGTCCGCCGGCCAGAGCGGCACGGCATCGTCCAGCGCGTCCACCAGCATGGGCGTGCGGCGGCCGGCCAGCAGGTCCTCACGCGCCACGCACCACACGCCCAGAGGCACGCCCGTCCGCGCGGCGGCCTCGTCCGCGATCCGCTCGGCGTCCGTCGCCTGCGGCTCGCGGTCCGGCGGCAGGCGCTTGAAGACGAGCAGCACGTCCACGTCGCTGTCCGCCCGCGCCTGCCGCCGCGCCTTGCTGCCGAAGAGGAGCGCGCACTCCAGCTTCGCATCCACGCGCCGGCGGACGTCGTGCACGAGCGACATCGCCGCCGCGTGCTCCCGCGCGTCCAGGCACGCCCCCACCCCGCCGCGCGTATCCGCCGCGCCCGGTGCATCCCCCATCCGCCCCATCTCCGTCGTTGCTGGTTCGATGGATGGACGTGCGGGCAAGTCACGTTCCGGCGGGCGGCGCATGTCCCCGGATCCGGCGTGCCGGCCGCCGGACCGCGGACGTGGAATCGTGCTCGTGCGGCGGCCCCATCGACCCGCGCACTTGATCTACGGGGCGCCCCGCCGTTAGCCTAGGAGTCCTGATCGTCCGCTCCCCGCACGCCGTCGCCATGCACGCCGACGCCCTGCTCTGCTCCCACCCCCGCAGCGGGGGCCGGTGGCTGCGCTACCTGCTGGCCCATTACCTGGCCGCGCACCACAAGCTGGGCGTGGAGGTCACGCCGCAGACGGTGTTCACCATCGTCCCCGACCACCACGAGGAGCGCACCCGCGGCTACCGCGCCTTCCAGTTCCAGGGGCGGCGCGGCCTTCCCCTGGCCGCCGTGTGCCACCAGCCGTACTCGTGGGAGCTGCACCGAGCGTATCCGCTCGTCTTCCTGGCGCGCAACGCGTACGACGTGGTGGTCTCGGCGTACGTGTACTATACGCAGGAAAAGGCGGAGTACACGGGCTCCATGCGCGAGTTCATCCGCCACCCCAGGCTGGGGCTGGCCACGTGGATGAGCTACGTGAACAGCTGGGCCCCCGCCCTGCTCACGCACCGCGACGCCGTGCTGCTCTCGTACCGCGACCTGGACGCGGACCCGGCGGCGGCGCTCGTGCGCGTGCTCACGTTCCTGAACCAGACGCCGGATCCCGCGCTGGTGCAGGCGACGGTGGAGAGCGCCAACGCCATGCGCGATGCGCGGGGCATCCGCACGGGGCAGGAGGGCAACTTCTGGGACCACCTGCAGCCGGACGAGATCTTCGACATCCAGGAGCAGGTGGACCGCGGCCTGTCCAGGCATTCCGTCCACCTGCTGCAGTCCATGGGCGTGGAGGTGGATCCGTTTCCCCGCGAAAGCTGACGCCCGGGCGATGGAGATCCGCTCGCTGGGCTACCGCACCGACCTGATCTTTCCCCGCTTCGAGGGCATCGTGGCGGACCGCGGCGACTGCACCGTGGTCCGCACGCCGTCCAACCCCGGCTTCTACTGGGGCAACTTCCTCCTCTTCGCCCATCCGCCGGACGCGGATTCCCTGCCGGTGTGGAAGCGGCGGTTCCGCGAGGAGATCGCGTCCGTGCAGCCCGCGCCGCACCTGGCCTTTGGATGGGATTCGCCGGGGGGCGAGGCGGGCGCCGTGGAGCCGTTCCTGGCAGAGGGATTCATCCTCTCCGAGAACGCCGTCCTCACCGCGGACACGGTCCTCCCGCCGCGCCGCCGCAACGCGGACGTGGAGATCCGGCCGCTAGCGACGGACGGGGAGTGGGCACAGGCGCTGGAGAACCACGTCGTCCTTCGCGGGGGCGAGTTTCCCGAGGCGGAGTACCGCCCGTTCAAGGCCCAGCAGCTGGCGCGCTACCGGCGGATGACGGACGCGGGGCTGGGCACCTGGTTCGGCGCCTTTGCCGATGGGCGGCTGGTGGCGGACCTGGGCGTGTTCACGGACGGGACGCTGGCGCGCTTTCAGCAGGTGGGCACGCACCCGGACTTCCGCAACCGCGGCATCTGCGGCACGCTCGTATACGAGAGCGCGCGGTATGCGCAGGCGCGGCTGGGCGTGGAGCGCTTCGTGATGACGGCGGACGAGCACTACCACGCCGGCCGCATCTACGAGTCGCTGGGGTTCCGCCGGACGGAGCGCCAGCTGGGCCTGGAGCTGCGGCCGCGGGCGGGCGATCCCGTGACGTAGAGGCGGCGGCCACGGAATCCAGAGCCGGCGCCGGGCTCGGAACGACGTCACGCGGACGGAAGAACCCTTCGATCGCACACGGAACCGGGACCCCAGCTCGCATGCGCAGCCACACGATTCTGCTGATCCTGATCCTCTGCATGCTGGCGGTGGGGCGGGAGTGGGGCCTCTCCAAGCGGACGGCGGTGCTCACCGCGGTCGCCGTGATGCTGGTGGGGCTCGGCACCGTGTGGGCGTTCCGCCTGCGGCGCCGCAGGCCGGCGGAGGGCGGGTTCCGCTACGTGTACGTGGAGGCCAACGGTGCCGCACGCGAGCTGTCCGCGGACGAGCAGGCGTACCTGGGCGCGGAGTTCCCCCCGGCGGACGGCGCCCGGCCGCACATCAAGAGGTGGTACGGGTCGCGCTCGCCGGGGCTGGGTATCGCGGGCTACCTGCGCCGCGACCGCCTGCCGCCGGACATCCGCATCCGCCCCGCGCCGCCGGAGCCCGTGCCGCCGGGCACCGCGATCCGCTGATTCCGAATCCGAGAAAACAACCGCCTCACGCAGAGACGCGGAGACGCAGAGAGAAGAGAAGAAGAGGATCGGCGGCCTCTGCTGGTCTTTTCTCCCGTTGTTTTCTCTCCGCGGCTCTGCGTCTCTGCGTGAGGCCATTCTTTTTGCGGATCTGGCATGAGGATGAGGCGCGAACGCGAAAAGGGCGGGACCCGTCGAGGTCCCGCCCTTTCGCGTGCTCCCATCCACCGGGACCGGTCAGTTCGCGGCGACGTCCCCGCGGCGCTCCAGCCCCGTGAACGCGTCCGCCACCCGGACCGTGAACGTGCCCTCCGCCTGCTCGGCGCGGCGCAGCACGGCGCGGATCTGCTGGCGGTCGATGCTGCCGGCGTCGTAGCCCGCGGCCAGCAGCGCCTGGATCACGCCCTCCGTGTGGATGCGCTTGCGGTCGTACACGTCGGGATACACCGTCAGCGTGTCGCGCTCGATCACCACCGGGTCGTAGCGGATGACGAGCGGCACGGGTGCGCGGAAGGTGCTCCACCGCGTGGTGCCCGAGCGGCGCAGGATGGCGTCGATCTCCGCGGGCGCCACCGTGGGCTCCGCGTGCTGGTGCAGCAGGCGCGCGAGGGCGATCACGTCGCGGTTGCGCATGCGGATGCACCCGTGCGACGCCGCCTGCCCGATGCTGGTGGAGTCCGGCGTGCCGTGGATGTAGTACAGGGGCGCGAAGAACAGCTTCACGCGGCCCATGGGATTGTTGGGCCCCGGCGGCGTAAAGCGGGCGTCCCGCGCCCACTCGCGCCCCTCCGGCGGCCGCCACGACGGGTTCCACTCCGCCCGGCCGATGGTGAACTCGCCGTCCGGCGTGTCGTGCCCCGGCAGCCCCACGCTCACGCGGTAGGTGCGAAGGACGCTGTCCCCGTCCATCACCTGCAGCCGGTTGGCGGGGATGTTGATGTCGATCCGCAGCTGCGCCGCCGCGGTGGACGCCGACGCCAGCGTCAGCACCAGGGCAGCGATGAGGGACTTCAGCTTCACTCGGTCCGGTCTCGTTTCGGGGAAGGGATCGCGATAGGTCCGGCGTGGAGGTACCCGGGGCCGGGGCGAACGTTTCGCATCCACCTCGCGCCCCCGCCGAAAGATAGGCCCGATCCGCACCTCCGCCAAGCGCCGGATCCCACGCGTTTTCCCCCGCCCGCCCATCGGCTCGGCGGATGCGTTTTCGGCGGACCGTCCGCCATCCGCCCCGGAAGGACGCGTTGTCCGCGATCGAGGCGAACGCTAGCTTGGCTCCAGCCATCCCCGATGTCCGGCACCCCGCCGCCGCCCATCCATCCGGTTTCCGCCGCCGCCGTGAGCCCCCGTTCCAGGCAGCACTCCCGCACCGCCCGACCGTCCGAACTGCCGGCGCCGCGCTCCGTCCGCATGGACCGGGTGCGGTGGATGGCGCACGTGCGGCCGGGTCACATCGCGCTGGCCCTGGGGCTCCTGCACTTGGGGCTCGTGCTCCTTTCCATGATCCCCCGCCCGCACGACGGGGGCGACAACGCGGCGTACCTGGCCCTGGCCCGGTCGCTGCGCGAGCACGGCACCTACCGGGAGCTGTGGGATCCCGCGGGGCGTCCGCACACCCAGTATCCGCCCGGCTGGCCGCTGATCCTGGCGGGCGCGCTTCGCGTGGGGCTCGCGCCGTGGGTGGGCTTCAAGGTCGTGGCGGCGCTGTTCTCCGCTGGGGCCGTCGCGCTGTCGTACCTGTGGGCGCGCCGCGTCGCCACGCCGGGGACGGCGCTGGGCGTGGGCGTGGTGCTCGCCGTGGCCACGGGGGTGGTGGATACAGGACGATGGGAGCTCTCCGACCCGTCGTTCTGGGCGTTTACCATGCTCGCGCTCTACGCCTTTGCGCGGATGCGGGAGGACGCATCCGCCGAGGACGGGGCTCCGCCGTCCGCGCCGGCGCAGACTCCGAGGTGGAAGACGCTCGCCGGTCCGCTGGCGATCGCATCGATCGCGACGCTGCTGGCCTACGCGACGCGCTCCGCCGGCCTGCCGCTGCTGGTCGCCGCGGGCGCCTGGCTGGCGTGGCGGCGGGGGTGGCGCGCCGTAGCGGTGTTCGCCGCGACAATCGGCCCGTTTGCGGTCTACTGGTGGGCGCGCGGCAGGGCGTCGGGCGCACCCAGCTACGCCGCGCACCTGTGGTACACGAACCCGTACCATCCATCCATGGGGACGGTGAAGATGGGCGGAATGCTGCGGCGCATCGGGGCCAATACGGTGGAATTCAC
>DATING010000110.1:0-3003 GCA_035474555.1 Longimicrobium sp.
GCTGTTGGCGGGAGAGGGGGCCGGGGGGTGCGGGGCCCCGCGAAGCGGGCGCCGTAAGGCTCAGCCTGACAAGAAAAACGGCCTCCCCCGATCAAGCGGAGGAGGCCGTCAATCCATCATCCCATCACGCCGCCGTACCGCGTCGCGGCGGGCCGATGCCCCTATCCCGCCACCGCGACCGGCTCGCGCTCCTGCACGCTGCCCATGTGCGCCGCGCTCCACCCCGGGATCGCGTCGAACACGCGCAGCGCCAGCGGCACCTTGCCGAACGGGGCGCTCACCTGCACGCCCTGGATCATGGGCAGCGACGCGGCCAGCATCTCCTGCGCAATGCGCGTCCCTTCCTCCGTCCCCTGCTCCTTGCCCTGCGCGCTGGCGATGCGCATCCGCTGCAGCACCCCCTCCGGCACCACCACGCCCGGCACCTCGTTGGCCAGGAACTCCGCGTTGCGCGCCGACACCAGCGGCCAGATCCCCGCCACCACCGGGATGCGGATGCCGTCGCGGTCGATGCGCTCCACGAAGCGCTCCAGCTGCGCCAGGTCGAACACCGGCTGCGTGATGCAGTACTCCGCCCCCGCCTCCACCTTCCAGTAGAAGCGGCGCATCTCGTTCTCGAAGTCCTCCGCGCCGGGGTTCACCCCCACGCCCACGACGAACTGCGTGGGCTCGCCCAGCGCGTTGCCGCCGGGATCCAGCCCGCGGTTGAGCCGCGACACCAGGTTGGTCAGGCCGATGGCGTCGATGTCGAAGACGGCCGTGGCGTCCGGGTACGGGCCCATCTTGGGCGGATCGCCCGTGATCAGCAGCAGGTTGCGAAGGCCCAGCGCCTGCGCGCCCAGCAGGTCCGACAGCATCCCCAGCAGGTTGCGGTCGCGGCAGCAGTAGTGGACCACGGCCTCCATCCCCACCCGCTGCTGGATGAGCACCGCCGTGGCCAGCGCGCCCATCCGCGACTGCGCGCGGGGACCGTCCGGCACGTTCACGCCATCCACCCCGGCCGCCTTGAGCAGCCGCACGCCGTCCAGCATGGACTCGGGGTTGGCCCCGCGCGGCGGAACGATCTCCACCGTCGTCAGGAACTCGCCCGCCGCCAGCTTCGCGCCCCACGCCGAGCGCTCCGCCAGCGGCACCACGTCGCGCGGCGCGGCGCCCTCGCCGTCTTCCGACGTGACGGTGATGCGCGGCTCCGACGCCGGCGCCAGCATCCGCACGGCGCCCGCCATGGCCGCGATGTGCTCCGGCGTGGTCCCGCAGCATCCGCCCACGAAGCGTACGCCCTTGCGAATCATCCGCGCCGCGTAGCTCGCCATGTACTCCGGCGACGCCATGTACATCGTCCGCCCGTCCACCTCGCGGGGCAGGCCGGCGTTGGGCTGCATGGACACCGGGTGCTCCGTGGAGCCCAGCAGCCGGTCCGCCGCGTTCAGCATGGCGTTGGGGCCCACGGAGCAGTTGAGCCCCACCACGTCCGCGCCCCACTCCGTCAGCCGCTCCGCGACGAGCTGTGCGTCACTGCCCAGCGCCGTGCGCCCGTCTTCGCGGATGACCATCTGCGCCACGATGGGCAGGTCCGACGCGTCGCGCACGCCCAGGATGGCCTGGTGGATCTCCTCCAGGTCGGCGAAGGTCTCCAGGATGAACAGGTCCACGTCCCCCGCGGCCAGCGCCTCGGCCTGCTCGCGGAAGATGCGCCGGGCCTCGTCGCGGGCCGTGGGCCCGTACGGCTCGATGCGCAGCCCCAGCGGCCCCAGGGCGCCGGCCACGAACGCGCGGTCGCCCGCCGCCTCGCGGGCAATGCGGGCGGCGGCCTGGTTGATCTCGGCCGTGCGGTCGTCCAGGCCGTGGCGGGCCAGCTTGGCCCGGTTGGCGCCGTACGTGTTGGTCTCGATGATCTCCGCGCCCGCCTTTACGTAGGCGCGGTGGATGTCGCGCACCAGGTCCGGCTGGGTGAGCGAGAGCTCGTCGTAGCAGCGGTTGATGTAGACGCCCCGGGCGTACAGCATGGTCCCCATCGCCCCGTCGAACAGGTGGGGGCGGCCGTCGGAGAGCAGGCGTCGAAAATCGCGCATCGGATGTGTTCCTTCAGTCCTTGGATTGATCCCCCGTCAGGTGGGGGCGCCCCCGGCATACTCCAGTGGCCGCTTGTCCCGCGCGGGGACGATCCACAGCACCTTGCCGGCGCGGTCCAGCCCTACTTCGGTGGCGCCGTCGCCCGGCACGCACCCCTCGCCGCGGGGATACACCCAGCGGCCGGCCGTGCCGCGGCGCAGGCGGTCCAGCTCCTCGTCCACCGTGGGACGGGGCGTCTGGGCCGGGAACTGCGTGCTCAGGTGGGCCAGGTTGCTGGCCTCGCAGCGGTGCGGCGGCGCGCCCAGCAGCCGCACCACCGCCGTCGAATCCTCCCCTACCTCCACCTTCATGGCGGTCTGCTCGCGCTGTCGGCCGCGGGAGAACAGGGTCACGCCCGCCAGCACCAGCAGGCCGATGCCGATGATGGCGAGGCTTACCATCCGCGACTTGCGCTTGTGGCTCTTGAGCGCCTGGTCGATGCGGGCGTCGTACGGGGTGGCGATGGGTTCCTCCTGCGGTCGGGCCGTCAGTCGCGGCGGTGTGAAATCCGATGCAAACAACGGTGTGCCTGCACGATCCCTGCCGAACGGGCCGAAACCCCAGGCAGGACCCCACGACGGACCGATCCGCGAACTCTCACGCCCTATCTAACTCACGGACACGGAAGGCTTTACGGCGCCCGCTCCGCGGGGCCCCTCACCCCCCGGCCCCCTCCCCCGCTTCGCGGAGGGAGGGGGAGAACTTCGCTCGTGCACCGCAGCCGACTCTCTGCACCGGCGGGGCGCCCCTCCCCCCGGCCCCCTCCCCGCTCGTTCCTCGCGGAGAGGGGGAGAACTTCAGATCCGCGGGAAGCCCGCCGTCCTGCTGGGGCTGGGGTGTATACCCTCTCCCACGCAGTTTGTGGGAGAGGGTGGGTGAGGTTTACGAACC
>DATING010000111.1:0-2740 GCA_035474555.1 Longimicrobium sp.
CGTCTACACCCCCTCCCGCGCCGTTTGCGGGAGGGGGTGGACGAGCCTAAGCGAGGCCGGGGGAGGGCCCCCCGCCGGGCCGCGCCTGCTGCACAACCCGCCGCACTTCCCTACGCCTGCTCTGTCCAAACCCCGCCCGCCACGGACCTCCGCCGCCGCGACGATGACCCCGTCGAAGTCTGCACCCCCTCCCGCGCAGTTTGCGGGAGGGGGTGGACGAGCCTAAGCGAGGCCGGGGGAGGGCCCCCCGCCGGCCTGCCTACTGCACCACGCGCCGCACCTCCCCCACCCCCACGGCCGCGCCGCCGCGGCGGGGGTCGGCGACGGCGGACTGGTAGCCGCCGGGCATGATTACGATGCTCTGCACGTCGCCCTGAAAGCCGCCCCGCTCCGCCACCGCGTGCCCCATGGCCCGCAGCCGCCCTTCCGTCGCGGCCGTCAGCCCGTCGCGCTCGTAGCGCAGCGTGTCCGGCAGGTGCTGGTGGTGCAGGCGCGGGGCGGAGGTCGCCATCGCCACGTTCATCCCGAAATCCACCACGTTGCTCACCGTCTGCGCCACGCTGGTGATGATGGTCGCGCCGCCCGGCGTCCCCGTCACCAGCCGCACGCGGCCGCTGGGGTCCAGCACGATCGTCGGCGTCATCGCGCTGAGCATCCGCTTGCCGGGCTCCACCGCGTTGGCCGCGCCCTGCACCAGGCCGAACTGGTTGGGCACGCCGGGCTTGGCCGTGAAGTCGTCCATCTCGTTGTTCAGCAGGAAGCCGGCGCCCTCCACCGTTACCAGGCTGCCGTACAGCGAGTTGAGGGTGGTCGTCACGGCCACGGCGTTGCCCTTGGAATCCACCACGGAGTAGTGCGTGGTGTTCTCCCCCTCGCGCGGCGGGGCGCCCAGCCCGGGCGTCACCTGCGCGCTGGGCGTGGCGCGGGCACGGTCGATCGTCCGCCGGCGCTCGGCCGCGTAGTCGCCGGAGATCATCCGGGCCGTGGGCTGCGGCACGAAGTCGGGGTCCGCCAGGTACGCGTTGCGGTCGGCGTAGGCGCGGCGAGCGGCCTCCGCGAACAGGTGCACGTGGTCCGCGGACAGGTATCCCATCGACTTCAGGTCATACCCCTCCAGGATCTTGAGCATCGCGGCCATGGTCACCCCGCCGGACGACGGCGGCGGCATGGAGATCACCTCGTGGCCGCGGTAGGTGAAGCGCAGCGGGTCGCGCCACACGGCGCGGTAGCGGGCCAGGTCCGCCGCCGTCATGATGCCGCCGCCGCGCCGCATCTCCGCCTCCACCAGCTCCGCCGTGCGCCCGCGGTAAAATCCGTCCATCCCCTCCGCCGCCACGCGCCGCAGCGTCTCCGCCAGGTCCGCCTGCACCAGCCGGTCGCCCACGCGCGGCGGGCGGTTGCCGGGGAGGAAGATCCGCGCGGTGGCGGGAAAGCGGAACAGCCGGTCCTCCATGGACCGCAGCGAGTTGGCCAGCCGCTCGTGGACGACGATCCCCTCCGCCAGGTGGATGGCCGGCTGCACCAGCTCCGCCCAGGGGAGCGAGCCGTAGCGCTTGTGCGCCTCCCACATCCCCGCGACGGAGCCGGGGACGCCGGACGCCCTATGTCCCACGAGGGAAAGCGAATCGCTCACGTTCCCCAGGCTGTCCAGGAACATGTTCGCCGTCGCGGCCATGGGCGCCGCCTCGCGGAAATCCAGCGAGGCCGTGGTGCCGTCCGCCATCCGCACCACCATGAACCCGCCGCCCCCGATGTTCCCCGCCTCGGGATTGACGACGGCCAGGGCGAAGTGGGTGGCGATGGCGGCATCCACCGCGTTGCCGTTGCGGCGCAGGATCTCCGCGCCCACCTCGGAGGCCACGCGGTCCGTTGTCACCACCATGCCGCGCGAGGCCGTCACGGGGGCGATGGCGCCGCGGGGAAAGTCCCACTCCAGGGGAAAGGAGACCGTGTCCGCCTGCCCCGCGTGGGCCCGGGGCGCACCGGAGGGGCCGCAGGCGGCGTGTGCCAGGGCGGCGAGCAGCAGCAGCGGGAGCGCGCGCGAGCGTGTCATTCCGTGTCAGCCGTGTAGCAGGGGGACTGTTCGCGGCGAGCGCGAAGCCGTACGTTCCCCCCAAAGTACTGAGAAAGCGTTTGGCGGCAACCCGGCCCGAAGCCTGCGGATGCTTGCGCCGCCCCGCGGGACCGCGCCACGTTGGCGTGTGCGCCCCGCGCCCGTTTCCCCGTGCGAACACCGGATGACTCCCAGGCCGCCGCTGGATCCCCGGCTCACCGAGCAGCGCAATCCCGCATCCACGGAGATCGACCGCCTCTCCGCACTGGAGATCGCGCGCCTCATCAACCGCGAAGACCACCGCGTGGCCCCCGCCGTGGCCACGCAGCTGGACGCCATCGCCCGGGCCATCGAGATGGCGGCGGATGCCTTTCGCTCCGGCGGCCGGCTGATCTACGTGGGCGCGGGCACCAGCGGCCGGCTGGGTGTGCTGGACGCGTCGGAGATGCCCCCCACCTACGGCACCGATCCCGCCATGGTGCGCGGCATCATCGCCGGGGGGATGACGGCGCTGGTGAACCCCGTGGAGGGCGCGGAGGACAGCCGCGAGGCCGGCGGGGAGGAGATGGACACGCTGGAGGTGAAGCCCAACGACTTCGTCTTCGGGATCGCCGCGTCGGGGAGCACTCCGTACGTGCACGGGGCCCTTACCCGGGCCAAGCAGCGCGGCGCCAGGGCGGGCTTCTT
>DATING010000112.1:0-19571 GCA_035474555.1 Longimicrobium sp.
GGTCGTGCAGAGCGCCGTTAGCGCCTTCCTGTGGGACATCACGGATCTGGGAGCGGGGGAGTCCCACGACGCCGTCCAGAAATCGCCCGCCATGGTGGTTGATGCGGTTAAGACTTGCGAAGTGAAGCACAGCGGTAGCGATTGGTACGCGTACAATGGCATCGACCACTTGATCCGGTGTATGGAACGTCGCTCGCCCTATCAGGTGAAGCTGGCAAAGACCAGCGGGTGGAGCGACACGGTGCAGACGTTCTTCAACACGCGGGAACAGAAATACTGGACGGTTGACCAGAGAGGATACACGGTAGATAACCTCAGCGATGCGTTCCGTAAGTTGTGGCTGGTGAATCTGTATAGCAGGCATGTCAACGTGGGGACGGGGCCGATCCTCCGGAGCATCGAAGAAGAGCCCGATCCGACATTCCCCGCACCTACTTTCCCTGGCTGCGGAACGGAGCGAATGTGCTAGGAAACCTACTGAGGACACTTCCTCTCTTTGCCCGGCTGGCGGGGGTGGCGCTGATTTGCGCCGCCCCAGCCTGTACAGGTCTGCGGCATCCGACCGAGGCCGAGGACATTTCGTACGCAGTAGGTCCGCCCCCCGCCTCGTGGAAGGCAGCCGTTGCCTTCTACTTGCAGGATTCCACGCACGTGGAGTTCTTCGATGGGGTGCGCACCCGGGTGGTGACGTCACGTGACGCCATGGAAGCGGAAGAGGCATTCGGCCGTACTCCTTGGTATCGCGTGCATCTCAAGGATACCCTCGCCACGGTGCTTCGCGTGCGGATGGAGTTCCCGGGCGTGGGAGCGGCCACCGCCGAATACCCGTTGCTCGTCCAGCGGGACGCGTTCTTCGGTGTGTGGATCGGCGTCTCCGGTGCTTCCGGGCGCCGGATTATCGGCGCGCAGTATCCCCGCGCGTATCCCATTCCCCCGGCAGTGCAGCGGACACCGTCAGACTCCCTGTGGATCTACTGGGCAGCGAGAGGCCGGGACTGCTGGAACTGTCCAAGCTGAGCCGGGGGAAGCGGTTTCACTTTGCGGCGGGCGCGTGGGGGCTTGTCCCCCCCCGATCCCGCCGTTCCGATTTTCTCAACCCGGACTTTCGGTCCGCCCGCCCCGATCATCTCCCCGGCTGCGGCTCCCCCGGACGGGCCTTCGGCTCGAACAGCTCCACGATGTTGCCGGCGGGATATTCCACGAGGGCCTGGGCACCGCCCTGGCCCTCCACGCGATCGCCCCGGAACCGGGCGCCCGCCTCGCGGAGCGCGGCCAGGGACGCATCCAGGTCCTCGACCTCCAGCTGGAACCGGTTCCAGCCTCCCGGCGTCGGCGCTCCCCCGGCCCGTCCGGCTCCCCCGGCGCCCGGCGCGTTCAGGTAGAGCCGCAGGCCGCCGTGCGACAGGGCCGCGAACCCGGGCGCCGGGTGCATCTCCACGGCGAATCCCAGCAGATCGCGATAGAACCCGATCGCGCGCTCCACGTCGTCGACGATGTAGCGGATGGCCACCATGGAATCCTCCTCCTCCAGGGACTTGTGATACGCTTCCGTTCTATATCCTATGTGATACGATACCGTTTTACAAGTCCGCCGCTCCCGATTAGCTTGAGCGTCATGGATCCTCGTATTCAGCGCACCCGGGACGCCGTGCTCCCCGCGACGCTGTCCGTGCTGGCGGGCGGCGGATTCGCGAGCTTCACCATGGAGGCGGTCGCGGAGGCGGCGGGCGTGTCCAAGAGCACCGTCTACCGCTACTGGCCCACGAAGCTCGCCCTGCTGCGCGACGCCCTGGAGGGGCTGAACCGCCAGCCCGACGCCGGGGTGGAGGCTGGGCCCGCCCGCGCCCGCATCGAGCGGCTGCTGGAGCACCTGGCGGCGGCGCTCACCGATTCCGTTTTCTCGGCGTGCATCCCGGCCCTCGTGGAGGCCGCGGAGCACCATCCCGAGGTCGCGGAGTTCCTGCACGGGTACAGCGACCGCCGGCGCGCGGCGCTGACCGCCGTCCTCCGCCAGGGCGTGGACGCGGGGGAGCTGCCCGCGCACCTGGACCCGGAGCTCGCGGCGCTGGCGCTCTCCGGCCCCCTCTTCTACCGCCGGCTCATGACCGCATCCCCGCTCCCCGCCGCCGACATCCCCCGCCTCGTGCGGCAGGTGCTGGGGCCTGATCCCGCATCCACGATGGGTGAACCGCGATGAAGGCCATCGTCCTGGAGCGGCACGGCGGCCCCGAGGTGCTGCGCGTGCGCGACGTCCCCGATCCCGTGCCGGGCCCGGGCGAAGTGCGGGTGCGCGTGGAGGCGATCGGCATCAACTACGCCGAGGTCCTGTCCCGGAAGGGGCTCTACGGCTGGGCGCCGGCGATGCCGTACACGCCGGGGATGGAGGCCGTGGGCACCCTGGACGCGCTGGGCGCGGGCGTGGAGGGACGGGCGATCGGCGAGCGGGTGATCGTCGGCGCGCAGTACGGGGCGTACGCGGAGCGGGTGGTGGTTCCCGAGCGGCAGGCACTCCCCGCCCTCGCCGGGTTCTCGACGGAGGAGAACGCAGCCCTCGCCGTCAACTACCTGACCGCGTGGGTGGCGCTGATGGAGATGGCGCGGCTGCGGCCCAGCGACCGCGTGCTGGTGACGGCCGCGGCCGGGGGCGTGGGGACGGCGGCCGTGCTGGTCGCCACCCGCTTTGGCTGCGCGACGGTGGGGATGGCCGGGAGCGACGAGAAGCTCCCCGCCATCCGCGCGCTGGGCGCCGAGGCGGCCGTGAACTACCGGGACCCGGGCTTTCCAGCGCGCCTGCGCGAGGTGGCGGGACCGGACGGCTTCGACGTGGTGCTGGAGGTGGTGGGCGGCGAGGTGTTCCGCGCCGTGTGGCCGGTGATCGCGCCGTTCGGGCGGGTGGTGGTGGCCGGCTTCGCGAGCCTGGCGCTGCAGCGGTGGAACCCGCTCTCCTGGCTGCGCACCTGGCGCGACCTGCCCAAGGCGGACATCCGCTCCCTGGCGCCCGCCTCGGCGGGGTTGATGGGCACGCACGTGGGCTACCTGCTCGCGGACCCGCCGCGGCTGACGCGCGTGTGGGGCGAGCTGATGGCGTTCGTGGCGGCGCACGACATCCGCCCGGTGGTGGGCGCGACCTTCGCCTTCGACCAGATGGCCGAGGCGCACCGGCTGATGGAATCGCGGCGGAGCGTGGGGAAGATCGTCGTGCGGATGTAACGGATGCTGCGTCGGACCGCCCCCGTCATACCGAATGAGGAGCGTTGATTTCCTGAGTCATTCGGCGCTGCGCGCACCCTGTGAGATGAAAGTGCTGTTCAACCTCCTCCAGGGGTTGCACCCAACCAGCCGAAGATGCGAGATGCAGGCGCGAGAACGGTTTTCACAGCGACCGCACGCGGCAACCTGCGCGCCGAATCTCCAATTCGCGCGGCCTGCACGGGGTCTTTGACACCTTCTGACACCGGCCTCCCCCCCCCGCGCCCCCGCCGCGCGCCCCGCACGGCTCGTTCGCGGCGGAGTGTTCGTTTCGCTTCCCCCCCCCGCCCGAGAAACCGAAAGTCCGGCTTCAAAAATCGGAACGGCGGGCTCGGGGGGAACAAGCCCCCACTCGCCCGCCGTGGGTAAAAACGGCTCTGGCTCGCCCCCCGAAGCACGTGGATGGCCTCCAAATCTCCCGGTACGGTGTGGCCAGCCGCACACCCGTACTAACCGGCGCTCAATTCCGCGTGACGCCGCGCGCCGCCTCGGTTTCGATCACGCGGAGGCAGCGATCTAGGTCCGGTGGCCCAACGTAGGTGGCAGTCACCATTTCGTTGATCTCCCGATACCGGCCCCCCATACCCCAGACAAACCCGCTTCCCCTCAGGTCGGGGCCGTCGGGGCGAAGCACGGCTTCGTACCCCGCGTCTGGAGACACCCACAGCAGCACCGCGAACCTGTGCTCGCTGCTGCGCCAATTGGTTATGCTCGTCGGCATGGAGCTGGCAAAGCTCGACGCAGCCGCCGGGTAGGTTTCGAGGGCGAAACAGGCGTTGGGTTCGCGGTCTAGCTCGCGGAGCGCGACTAGCATCCACGGGTCGCTCTGCCGGAGGTGGCGCTGCCCGGCCTCCGACAGCCGCGCAAGAGTGAACGTCTGAGGTGTAAGCACCATGATCCCCGTCACCAGGAGATTGGCTCCATCCGCAGCGCAGACGCCCTCGCAGATTGATACCTGATATGTTCCCGCAGGTGTGTCAGCGGCCGGGACCTGCGTGAACGCCGACGCCGCAGGAACGCACGCCACGCCACCCCCCAACACCAGGAGCCTTGCGCTCCGCCCAATGGTCTTAAGCATCCAGCGTCTCCTGCTCCAGAATTGTGAACGCTCTTGGCGCCAGCCCGCATCAACCAGCGCACTCGGTTTCCCGGCCGCGAACCCAATCCTCCTGCTGTTGCACCGTTCCCGGCCAGCTGATGCTGCTCAGGTAGGCGTGTAATGCCTCGTGCGCCAGCAGCGAGGGCACTGCGGACGCCAGGTAAGAATCCATCTCGATGATCCGGCCGCGAGAATCCGAGGAATTCTTGCCCCAAACCATCTCCTGCTGATTCGATCCCGGCTTGTAGTTCCTGCCGTTCCACAACATGATGCGGCCGCCTTCACGGCCAGCGGCGTACATGCCACGGGCGATCGCCTTGGCTTCACGACAGTACTCGGTGTTCTCCGTCATACGATCAATTTTCTGTCCCAACTCCGCCCACTCGGTGGGATTGGGAGGGCGGGTGACGCATTCCCCTGACGCGTCGGGCCTCCGCTGACATTCCGGACGATCCTCACCCTCGCACACGGTGCCATTCTCCGCGGCGGTGCAAATTCCATCGTTCAGCGGGGGCGGGGGGCTGTCTGGCGGCGGTAGCCTGCCGCCTCCGCCCGGATCGCCGCCTCCACCGCAACCCGTGCTTCCCGCATTCGGGGCGTCCGCATCGGGACCGCTGAACGTACCTGTCATGCAATCGCCACCCCCAGCGCACCAGTTGAGGCTGGTCCACGGGTCGCATGGCGGCGGCGGCGTACCAGGTCCAGGGACGGTGACGATCACGGTTTCACAGCACGCCGGCGTTTGGTACTCCCCGGTATCCGCGACGGCAGTGACCGTAGCCGGGCGCTCTGGCGCCAGCTGCCGATCCACGGAGGTGGGGCTGTCGGCGCACGCTGCCAGCATCAGCATGACTGCCACGAACCCTGCGATTCGGAACCTGAACTGTCGCATCTTACAATCCTTTGGTCAAGAAATGGATGGCTGCGTTCTCACAGGAACTCCAGTTTGACCGAACGTTTTAGCTCCTTCCGCCCTTGGTGGCGTTTTGTGAAATACCCACGGGAAAAGTGTTGTCTTGGGGCGAGGTGTCCCCCCGGCGATTAGGCTGCTCCCGGCGTGACGGAGATTACTTCCTTACGCCCCCGCCCTCGATCCCTAAACGCCAGAGCGCCACCCCGGCGGAACGATAGGCACACTCAGCCACACGTCAAGTGCTGGCTTATAACGGGTGCCGCGGCGGTGCGCCTCCCCCCCGCGTGCCACCCACCCCGGTTTTAGTTCGCGCTCGGATGAGCGTAGATGTGGATTGATTCCACGCCGTCGCTGTCCCTGGAAGCGCCGTGATTTCGCGGCGCCCGAGGACAAACGCTCGCGAAGTGTACGACGAGGTAACGTACGAGGAGCTTGCCGAGGCGATGGAATTTGCTTCGGAAGTCACGTAAAAGGGCCTAAAGACTCTTTGACACCAACTGCTGACACCTCGCTTTCCGAGGCTGGACCAGGGGAGTACCGCAAGTGGCACACAGGGAGGGACTTAGCGGGCGCCGCGGCGCCTGCGCGCCCCGGCCGGTTCAATCCCCCCCAGGGGTTTTGGGGGAGCTGCGGGCCTAAAGGGCTCGTAAGACCACAAGTGACGAATCAGTCCGCTGGATAGCGGCGCATTCACTTTGTTTACTCAAGCGCGACGACTCAGTTACTGTTTGACGAGCCTACGCGAGCGGAGGGGGCGTTCGCGCCGAGGCTGCCACGCCCGCAAGGTCCCGCACTTTCGATTCACGGAGGCGCCGCCCGGTCCCGCCCGTGCCGCAATCTCCGGCGCCGACCAAAGGATCTTGCGTGCCGTGCAGGGAACCGTCGCACTGACCGGCCCCCCGTGCCCGGCGTAGTAGATCCTTCGGTCGCGCCATGGGCCGGCGAACGGGCAGGGTTTGCGCGGCGCTCCCTCAGGAAAACAACGTCTCGATCCGGGGATGTATCCTGCCAATCCCTCGGTCTATCGTGCCGCGGCAGTTCTACCGACGTCTGAGACCGTGCGCCCACGGTTTTCCTTCCTGCTCCGTGGACGTGTCGCAGCGGCCTGCGAGCGGTCTATTGCGGACGTTTTGTGAATGTAGCTCATAGCGTACGCATCCGCATCCAGACCACCCGCGGCCTGTAATTCTCTGCCGCATATCCCGCAGCAAAGCCAACCTTTACGGAGGGTGTGCAGGCCCGGCGCGCGGCCCGGCGGACGAAGGAGCGACGGGGCTCCCGACGCGGCGGCGAACCCCGTGCGGGTACCCCTTGCCGACGTTCATTGTGATTGGCTATATACTATGGCAACCCTGACCATCGATACGCCCGGGAACCGCGCACGATGGTCACGCCGCCATCCCGTGCGCGCCGTGTGCACGTGCGGTGCAGCGCGAGACGGCGGAAGGCGCGTGCGGAGGATCGGGAGCGCTCGATTCGTCCCGGCACGCATCCACGCATCCCGATCGGTTGCCGTCCTCGGCGAATCCCTGATACGGCACTCGTTACGGGACACGTAGTGGACAATCGGTTTTACACGGTCACACCCCGCAGGAAGGCGCTGGTGGATTTCGGACTCATGTTCTTTGCCAGCCAGGCGGACCGGGTGGGACCTGCCCTGCGCAGCCGCGCCGGATGAATCCCCCCGCCAAGGCCATGGATCCGCTCGCCGAACGCCTCGCCCGGCTGTCGCCCCAGCAGCTCGCCCTGCTCATGCAGCGGGCCGCGGCGAACCCGCCCGCCGCGGCCGCCACCATCCCCCGCCGCACGGGGCCGGGGCCGTGGCCGCTCTCGTTCGCGCAGCAGCGGCTGTGGTTCATCCAGCAGCTGGACCCGCGGGGCACGGCCTACAACGAGGTCCGCGCCATCCGCATGGACGGCGTGCTGAACGCGGACGCCCTGCAGCGCGCGCTGGACACGGTGGTGGAGCGGCACGAGGCCCTGCGCACCGTGTTCGTGGTGCGCGACGGCGAGCCGGTGCAGGAGGTGGTGGCCGGGACGTGCGTGGTGATGGAGCGGGTGGACGCGCGCGGCCTGCCGGAGGAGGCGCGGGACGGGGAGGCCGCGCGGCGCACGCGGGCGGAGCAGGAGCGCCCCTTCGACCTGGCTGCCGGGCCGCTGCTGCGCGCCGTGCTGCTGCGGTTGGAGGCCGAACGGCACGTGCTGATCCTGTCCATGCACCACGTGATCAGCGACGGCTGGTCGCGCGGGGTGATCGTGGGCGAGATCTCGGCGGCGTACACGGCGTTCGTGCGGGGCGAGGAGCCGCGGCTGCCCGCGCTCCCCATCCAGTATCCCGACTATGCCGCCTGGCAGCGCGAGCAGCTGCAGGGCGCCTTGTTGGACGAGCAGCTGGGCTGGTGGACGGAACGGCTGGCCGGCGCGCCGGAGGTGCTGGACCTGCCCACGGACCATCCGCGCCCCGCCGCGCAGTCGTTCGCGGGGGGCACGTTCGCCTTTGCGCTGCCGGCGGAGACGGCCGAGGCGCTGCGGGCGCTGGCGCGGGCGGAGGGGGCCACGCCCTTCATTCTGCTGCTGGCGGCGTTCAAGACCCTGCTGCTGCGCTACACGGGACAGCCGGACCTGGTCGTCGGCACGCCCGTGGCGAATCGCGGGCGGGCGGAGACGGCGGGGCTGGTGGGCTTTTTCGTCAACACGCTGGCGCTGCGCACGGACCTGTCGGGCGACCCGTCGTTCCGCCAGGCGCTGCGCCGCGTGCGCGACACGGCCACGGAGGCGTACGCGCACGAGGAGCTGCCGTTCGAGCGGGTGGTGGAGGCGCTGGGAGGGGAGCGCAGCCTGAGCCGCACCCCGGTGTTCCAGGTGATGTTCCTGCTGGATGAACAGCCCGTGCGGCCGTTCCACCTGCCGGGGCTGGAGCTGGGGCTGATGGAGATGGACACCGGTGTCTCCATGTTCGACCTGTCGCTGCACCTGGAGAGCACGGACGACGGGCTCGCCGGGCGGCTGGTGTACGCGACCGCCCTGTTCGACGCCGGCACCATCGAGCGGATGGCGGCGCACCTGGGCGAGCTGCTGCGCGGCATCGTGGCGGACCCGGACGCGCCCCTCTCCCGGCTGCCCCTGGCGACCGCGGAGGAGCACGCGCTCGTCGACGGATGGAACGCGACGGACCGCGGCTACCCGGCGGGGGTGCTGGCCCCCGGCCTGTTCGCCGCGCAGGCGGCCCGCACGCCGGACGCCCCCGCGCTCGTCTTCCGCGGCGCCACGACGACGTACGGGGCGCTGGATGCGCGCGCCAACCGCCTCGCCCACCACCTGCGCGGCCTGGGCGTGGGCGTGGAGACGCGCGTGGGCGTGTGCCTGGAGCGCACGCCGGAGCTGATCGTGGCGCTCCTGGCCGTCCACAAGGCGGGCGCCGCGTACGTCCCGCTGGACCCGGCGTATCCGCGTGAGCGCCTCGGCTGGATGATCGAGGATGCCGGCGCCCGCCTCGTCCTCACCACATCCGACCTCGCCGATCGCCTTCCCGCATCCGCCGGCGCGATCCGCATCGACGCCGTGCGCGACCGCATCGACGCGGAGTCCGCCGAGGCGCCGCGGGTGTCCATCGATCCGGAGAACCTGTCGCACGTCATCTTCACCTCCGGCAGCACGGGGCGCCCCAAGGGCGTGATGATCCGCCACGGATCCGTCGCCGTCCTGCTGCACTGGATGCGGGAGAACGTGTCGGACGAGGAGCGCGCGTCGGTGCTGGGATCGACGTCCATCAACTTCGACGTATCCGTCGCGGAGATCTTCGGCACGCTGTGCTGGGGCGGCACGCTCGTCCTCGTCGAAAACGCGCTCGCCCTGCCGGAGGTGGCGGACCAGGAGATCCGCTACGCCAGCATGGTCCCCACGGCGGCGGCCGAGCTGCTGCGCACGGGCGGCATCCCGGCGAGCGTGCGGACGCTCTTCCTGGGCGGCGAGCCCCTGCCCAACGACCTGGCCCAGGCGCTGTACGAAACGGGGATTGTGGTCAAAGTGGGCAACCTCTACGGACCCACGGAGGACACGACCTACTCCACGTACTCGCTCGTCCGTCCCGGCGGGGACCGCGTGCTCGTCGGCAAGCCGGTGGCGAACACGCGGGCGCACGTGCTGGACGCGGCGCTGCGGCCCGTGCCCGTCGGGGTGGCCGGCGAGCTGTACCTGGCGGGCGACGGGCTGGCGCGCGGATACGCCGCGCGGCCGGCGATGACGGCGGAGCGCTTCGTCCCCGACCCGTTCGGCGCGGCGGGAGCGCGGATGTACCGGGTGATGGACCGCGTGCGCTGGACGGCGGACGGCGAGCTGGAGTACTTCGGCCGCACGGACTTCCAGGTGAAGATCCGCGGCTTTCGCATCGAGCTGGGGGAGATCGAGACGGCGCTGCGGGCGCACGCCGCCCTCCAGGACGCCGTCGCCATCGTGCGCGAGGATGTGCCGGGGGAGCGGCGGCTCGTCGCGTACCTGGTGGCCGCGGAAGGCGCGGAGGTGCCGGGGGCGGCGGAGCTTCGCGCTGTGCTCAAGGAACGGCTGCCGGACTACATGGTGCCGTCCGCGTTCGTCGCTCTGGACGCGCTGCCGCGCACGCCCAACGGCAAGGTGGACCGCCGCGCGCTGCCGGTGCCGGACGCAGCGGGGGGCGACGCGGACACGTTCGTCGCGCCGCGCACGCCGGGGGAGGCGCGGCTGGCGGCGGTCTTCGCGGAGGTGCTGGGCGTGGAGCGCGTAGGCGTGCACGACGACTTCTTCGTGCTGGGCGGCCACTCGCTGCTGGCCATGCGCGTGGTGACGCGCCTGCGCGAGGCGCTGGGCGTCGACGTCCCCGTGCGGGCCCTGTTCGAGGCGCCGACCGTCGCGGAGCTGGCGCCGCGGGTGGACGCGCTGGGCCGCGCGGGTGCCGCCGCCGCGGGGCCGCCCCTGGTCCCCGTGCCGCGGGACGGCGCGCTGCCGCTCTCGTTCGCGCAGCAGCGGCTGTGGTTCATCCAGCAGCTGGACCCGGCGAACACGGCCTACAACATGGTCGGGGTCACGCGGCTGGACGGCACGCTGGACGCGGACGCCCTGCAAGCCGCGCTGGACAGGGTGGTGGAGCGCCACGAGGCCCTGCGTACCGTGCTCGTGCTACGCCACGGCGAGCCCGTGCAGCAGGTGTCCGCGGGGATGCGCGTCGTGCTGGAGGTGGATGATCTCGCAGGGCTCCCGGACGGCGCGCGGCAGGCGGAGGCGCGGCGGCGGGCGCAGGCGGAGCAGGGGCGCCCGTTCGACCTCGCCACGGGGCCGCTGATGCGGGCCGTGCTGCTGCGGCTGGCGGCGGACCGGCACGAGCTCATCCTCTCCATGCACCACGTGGTGAGCGACGGCTGGTCGCGCGGGGTGATCGTGGGCGAGATCTCGGCGGCGTACACGGCGCTGGTGCAGGGGCAGGCGCCGCACCTTCCCGCGCTCCCCGTGCAGTACCCGGACTACGCCGTGTGGCAGCGCGAGCGGCTGCGGGGCGACGTGCTGGCGGAGCAGCTGGGCTACTGGCGGCAGGCGCTGGCCGGGGCCCCGCCCGCGCTCCCCCTGCCCACGGACCACCCGCGCCCGCCCGTGCAGTCGTTCGCGGGGCGGACGTACCGCTTCGCGCTGCCGGACGGGGTGCTGGAGCCCCTGCGGACGCTGGCGCGGCAGGAGGGCGCATCGCTGTTCATGGTGCTGCTGGCGGCGTGGGACGCGCTGCTGGCGCGGCACACGGGGCAGGCGGACCTGGTCGTCGGCACGCCCGTGGCCAACCGCGGGCAGGCGGCAACGGAGGGGATGGTCGGCTTCTTCGCGAACATGCTGGCCCTGCGCGTGGACCTGTCCGGCGACCCGACGTTCCGCCAGGCGCTGCGCCGCGTGCGCGAGTCGGCGCTGGGCGGGTACGCGCACGAGGAGCTGCCCTTCGAGCGGCTGGTGGAGGCGCTGCATGGCGAGCGCGACCTGAGCCGCAACCCCGTCTTCCAGGTGGTGTTCCTGCTGGACGAGACACCCGCCAAGGCGTTCCGGCTGCCGGAGCTGGCGCTGTCGCCGGTGGACCTGGACACGGGCACGTCCATGTTCGACCTGATGCTGGCCGTGGAGAACCGCGGCGACGGGCTGACGGCGCGGCTGGAGTACGCGACGGCCCTGTTCAACGCGGACACCATCGAGCGGATGGCGGCGCGGCTGGGCGAGCTGCTGCGCGGCATCGCGGCGGACCCGGACGCCCGCCTCTCGCACCTCCCCCTGCTTCCCGCCGCCGAGCGCGCGCGGGTGGAGGGGTGGAACGCCACGGACCGGGCGTATCCCGCGGGCGTGTTGGTCCACGACCTGTTCGCCGCGCAGGCCGCCCGCACGCCGGACGCGCCCGCGCTCGTCTTCCGCGGGGAGACGATCGCGTACCGGGAGCTGGATGCGCGCGCCAACCGCCTGGCCAACCACCTGCGCGGCCTGGGCGTCGCGACGGAGACGCGCGTGGGTGTGTGCCTGGAGCGCACGCCGGAGTTGATCGTGGCGCTGCTCGCCGTCCACAAGGCGGGCGGCGCGTACGTCCCGCTCGATCCGGCGTATCCCCGCGAGCGGCTGGGCTACATGATCGAGGACGCCGCCGTCCGCTGGGTCCTCACGACGGACGGGCTGGCCGATCGCCTCCCCCCCTCTGCGGAAGCGATCCGCATCGACGCCATCCGGGAGCGGGTGGATGCGGAATCCGCCGGTGCGCCGCGGGTTTCCGTGGATCCGCAGAACCTGTCGCACGTCATCTTCACCTCCGGATCGACCGGACGGCCCAAGGGGGTGATGATCCGCCACGCATCCACGGCGGTCCTGCTGCACTGGATGCGGGAGAACGTATCGGACGAGGACCGCGCGTCGGCGCTGGCATCGACCTCCATCAACTTCGACGTCTCCGTGGCGGAGATCTTCGGCACGCTCTGCTGGGGCGGGAAGCTGGTCCTGGTGGAAAACGCGCTGGCCCTGCCGGACGTGGCGGATCAGCAGATCCGCTACGCCAGCATGGTCCCCACCGCCGCGGCCGAGCTGCTGCGTTCCGGGGGCATCCCGGCGAGCCTGCGGACGCTCTTCCTGGGCGGCGAGGCGCTGCCCCACGAGCTGGCGCAGGGGATTCATGGCCTGGGGACGGTGGCGACGGTGGGCAACCTGTACGGGCCCACGGAAGACACGACCTACTCCACCTTTGCCCGCGTGGCGAACGGCGCCGACCGCGTGCTCGTGGGCGCGCCCGTGGCCAACACGCGGGCGTACGTGCTGGACGGGGCGCTGCACCCCGTGCCCGTGGGCGTGATCGGCGAGCTGTACCTGGCGGGGGACGGGCTGTCGCGGGGCTACGCGGCGCGGCCGGGGATGACGGCGGAGCGTTTCATTCCTGACCCGTTCGGCGCGCCGGGATCGCGGATGTACCGGGTGATGGACCGCATCCGCTGGACGCCGGCGGGGGAGCTGGAGTACTTCGGGCGGACGGACTTCCAGGTGAAGGTGCGGGGCTACCGCATCGAGCTGGGGGAGATCGAGGCGGCGCTGGCGGCCCACCCCGCCGTGCGCGAGGCGGTGGTGACGGCGTGGGACGACGGCACGGGCGAGCGCCGCCTGGTGGCCTACGTCACCGCGCGGGCGGAGGACGACGCGCCGTCGCCCACGGAGCTGCGGCACTGGGCGGCGGAGCGGCTGCCGGACTACATGGTGCCGTCCCTTTTCGTGCCGCTGGACGCCCTGCCGCTGACCCCCAACGGCAAGACGGACCGCGGCGCCCTGCCGGACCCGGGCGGCGTGCGGCCCGAGCTGGACGCCGACTACGTGGCGCCGCGCAACGAGCTGGAGGCCACCATCTCCGCCGTGTGGCGCGAGGCGCTGGGGGTGGAGCGGGTGGGGATCCGCGACAACTTCTTCGAGCTGGGCGGCACCTCCGTGCGCCTGGCCACCGTGCACCGCATGCTGGGCGACCGGCTGGCGCGCCCCATCACCGTGGTGGACCTGTTCCGCTACCCCACCGTGGGCGGCCTGGCCGAGTTCCTGGGCGGGGACGTCGCGGAGGCCGGCACCCGCCGCAAGGGCGAGTTGCAGGACCGCGTGGAGCAGCAGCGGCAGGCCCGCGAAGCGCGCCAGCAGCGCCACCGGACCGGGCGCCGCTGAGCGCGCCGGGATGCGTCCCGGGAGCAGCCCCGGGGGTAGCCCGATCGGCGGTTCCTGGGTATATTGTCTTGTAATGTATTCCATGTAAACACGTTCGGCGCAGCGGCATCGGGCATCCGGCACCGCTGCGCGGCCGTCGTGCATCCCCCGCGGCTGCACGACGCGGCGCAGGCTCGCTGTAAACTTCGTTTCAAGACGAAATTAATCATATACGTGCGCTTCCGTCCGGTCGCGCCGCACATCCAGACGCCGAACCGCACGCCCGCGCGGCGCGGCTGAATCCCGTTCCAGGGCCTGATGACCGACGAGAGCTACGAGGGGCCGGAGCGCATCGCCATCGTGGGGATGGCGTGCCGCTACCCCGGCGCGGAGAACGTGGACGCCTTTTGGCGCAACCTGCGGGACGGGGTGGAATCCATCACCCGGTTCGGCCTGGACGAGCTGCGCGAGGCGGGGATCGATCCTGCCCTGCTGGCGCGCCCGGACTACGTGCCGGCGTTCGGGGCGCTGGAGGGCGCGGACCTGTTCGACGCGGAGTTCTTCGACGTCAATCCGCGCGAGGCGGAGCTGATGGACCCGCAGCACCGCCTGTTCCTGGAGCAGGCGTGGGCGGCGCTGGAGAACGCGGGGTGCGACCCGGAGACGGCGGACGGTCCCATCGGCGTGTTCGCGGGGACCAACATGAACAGCTACCTGCTCACCCGGCTGGACCGCTTTCGCGGCCGGGGGGGCGACGCGCTCATGAACCGCATCCGCAGCGACAAGGACTTCCTGTCCACGCTGGCCTCGTACAAGCTGAACCTGCGCGGCCCGTCCATGACGGTGCAGACGGCGTGCAGCACGGGGCTCGTGGCCGTCCACCTGGCCTGCCTGAGCCTGCTGGACTACCAGTGCCACACGGCCCTGGCCGGCGGGGTGTCCGTGGGCGCGCCGCTCAAGGCCGGCTACGTGGCCGGGCACGGCGTGGCCTCGCCGGACGGGCACTGCCGCGCGTTCGACGCGGAGGGCGACGGCATGGTGGGGGGCAGCGGGGTGGGCGTGGTGGTGCTCAAGCGCCTGTCCGACGCCCTGGCCGACGGCGACACCATCCACGCCGTGATCCTGGCGACCGCCGTGAACAACGACGGCGCGCAGAAGGTGGGATTCACGGCGCCCAGCGTGGAGGGGCAGATCGAGGTCGTCGCCCTGGCGCACGCCCTGGCGGGGGTCCCGTCCGAGAGCATCACCTACGTGGAGGCGCACGGCACGGCCACGCCGCTGGGCGATCCCGTGGAGGTGGCCGCGCTCACGCAGGCGTTCGATACGGAGGCGCGCGGCTTCTGCGCCCTGGGCTCGGTGAAGACCAACATCGGCCACACGGACGCGGCGGCGGGGATCGCGGGGCTCATCAAGACGACCCTGTCGATGCGCCACGGGCAGATCCCGCCCTCGCTGCACTTTCGCCGCCCCAACGCCAGCATCGACTTCGCGAATTCGCCCTTCTTCGTCGCGGACCGCTTGCTCCCGTGGAATCCCGAGGGGATGCCGCGGCGCGCGGGCGTGTCCGCGTTCGGCGTGGGCGGGACCAACGCGCACATCGTGCTGGAGGAGGCGCCCGCGCCGCCCGCCGCATCCGCCGCGACGTCCGTCGCCGCGCCAGAGCCGAAGCTGCTCGTCCTTTCCGCCCGCACGCCGGGGGCGCTGGACCGGCTGGCGGCGGACACGGCCGCGCACCTGGAGGCGCATCCCGCCCTGCCGCTGGCGGACGTGGCGTTCACCCTGGCCCGCGGCCGCAAGGCATTCCCGCACCGCCGTGCGTTCGTCGCGTCCACCCCGGCGGAGGCCGCGGCCCTGCTGCGCGGCGGCGACGGTGCCGTGACCGCGCACGCGGCGGAATCCGACCCGGGCGTCGCCTTCCTCTTCTCCGGCCTGGGGACGCAGTACGCGGGGATGGGGCGCGCGCTGTACGACACGGAGCCGGCGTTCCGCGAGGCCATGGACCGCTGCTTCGCCATCCTCCGCGAGGGGTGGGGGATGGACCTGGCCGCCGTCCTGTATCCGCCCGACGCCCCGAAGCCCGCCGCCGCGCCGACCGCCGCCCCACCGTCCGCGGGGGACGGGATGGACCTGCGGGCCCTGCTGCGCGGCCCCGCCGCCCCCTCCGCGGACGACCCGCTCCAGGGCGCGCGCTGGGGGCATCCCGCCATGTTCGCCGTGGGATACGCCCTGGCGGAGACGTGGAAGGCGCGGGGGATCGTGCCGCGCGCCGTGGCCGGACACTCGCTGGGCGAGTACGTGGCGGCGTGCGTGGCCGGCGTCTTTTCCCTGGAAGACGCGCTGGCCCTGGTGATGGGCCGCGCGCAGCTGCTGGACGGGATCACGGGCGCCATGGCCGCCGTGTCGCTGTCCGAGGCGGAGACGGAGGCGCTCGTGGCCGAGAGCGTGGCGGCGGGCGACGCGCTGTGGCTGGCGGCCGTGAACGCGCCGGGCTCGTGCGTGGTTTCCGGGAGCACGGAGGCCGTCGCGCGCTTCACGGAGCGGGCGAAGGGGGCGGGCGCGCTGGTGCTCCCCCTGGCCGTGCGCCACCCCTTCCATTCCGGGCTGCTGGCGCCGGCGCGCGAGGCGTTCACGCGGCTGGTGGCCAGCATCCCCCGCCGCGCGCCGTCCATCCGCCTCGCCGCCAACGCCACGGGGACGTGGCTGCGCCCGGAGCAGGCGCGCTCCATCGACTACTGGGTCGATCACCTGCTGGGCCCCGTGCGCTTCGCGGCGTGCGTGGACACGCTGCGCAGCCTGGCGAGCGACACCGCCGGGGAGCCCGTGCTGCTGGAGGTGGGCCCCGGCGCCGTGCTGGGCGCGTGGGCGCGGCAGCAGGGCGCCGCGCGCGTGGCCGCCTCGCTGCGCCACGCCGAGCAGGCCGTCCGCGACGAGTCCGTGCTGCTGCGGGCCGTGGGCCAGCTGTGGAGCCACGGCGTGTCCGTGGACTGGAACGTCCAGATGGACGGGGACGGACGGCACCGCGTGGCGCTCCCCGGGCATCCCCTGGACCGGCGCCGCTACTGGCTGGACGAGGATGCGCGCGTCGCGGACGCGGCGGACGTGCAGGCGGATGCGGCCGCGCGCCGGCCCCTGGACGAGTGGTTCTACGCCCCGCTCTGGCGCCAGACGCCGGCCGTGCGGGCGGCGGACGACGTGTTCCGCGGGCAGCGGATGGTGGTCTTCGGCGGGGCGGCGGCCGTGGCGGACCGGCTGCGGCGCGCCGGGGCGGACGTGGTGCGGGTGGAGGCGGGGGACGCGTTCCGGGACGCGGATGCGCACGCCGTCGTCCGGCCGGGGGAGGCGGAGGACTTCCGCGCCCTGGCGGATTCGCTGGCCGCGCGCGGCTGGTCCGGCGCTGTCCACACCCTGCACCTGTGGGGATTGGATGCGGCGGATGCCGGTCCCGCGGGGACGGACGCCGAGCTGGCGCGGGGACTGTACGCGCTGCTGCACTGGACCCAGGCGCAGTCCGACGCGGGGCTGCTGGCGGAGGGGAGCACCGTGCTCTGCGCCACCCGTGGCGCGCAGTCCGTCCTGGGCGACGAGGCGCTGCGCCCGGGGCAGGCCCCCGTCGCGGCGCTGCTGAAGGTGGTGGAGCAGGAGTACGACGGCGTGCGCTGCCGGGCCGTGGACCTTCCCGCGCGCCCGTCGGACGACGCGCTGCTGGCGGAGGCCGCGGCGCTCCTGGCCGGCGGCGCGCACGAGCCGGACGTGGCCTACCGCGGCCGCGCCCGCTGGACCCCGTTCTACGACCGCATCCCCGCGGAGGCGCAGGTTGACGGCGGGCGGGTGCCCCTGCGCGAGGGCGGCGTCTACCTGGTGACGGGCGGGCTGGGCGGCATTGGGCTGGCCGTGGCGCGGCACCTGGCGGAGCACGCGCGCGCCCGGCTGGTGCTCACGGGGCGCCGCGGCCTTCCCCCGCGCGACGGGTGGACGGCGTGGGTGGACGAGCACGGCGAAGGGGACGCGACGAGCCGCCGCATCCTCGCCGTCCGCGAACTGGAGGCGCTGGGCGCGGAGGTGCGCGTGGCCGCCGTGGACGTGACGGACGCCGCCGCCATGCGCGCGCTGGTGGCGGAGACCGTCGCGGATTGGGGCGGGCTGCACGGCGTGGTGCACGCGGCGCGGGTGAACCCCGGCGGCCTGGTGCAGACCAAGACCGCCGAGCGGCTGGCCGAGGTGCTGGCGCCCCGGGTCGCGGGGACGCTGGCCCTGGCGGATGCGACGGACAGCATCCCCCTGGATTTCCTGCTCCTCTGCTCCTCGCTGAACGCGCTGTACGGCGGCGTGGGCGCGCTGGACGAATCCGCCGCGAGCGCCTTTTTGGATGCCTTTGCTGCGGCGCGCGCGGCGGACGGGCAGCCGGTCGTGTCCGTGGGCTGGGATGGATGGACGCTCGCGGGGCACGCGGAGAACGCGGGGACCCGCCTGGCCCGCGGGCTGGACGGCGACGGGGACGATGGACGGGTGGCGCGGCTGCTCCGCTACGCCGCGGAGGGGATCACGCCCGCGGAGGGCGCGCAGGCGTTCGGGCGCGTGCTGGCGCAGGGGATGGGGCCGCGGGTGGCCGTGTGCACGCGCGACCTGCCGGCGCTCGTGGAGCAGGTGCGCGGCGTCACGCGCCGGGACGTGGAGGCGGCCATGGGCACCGGCCGCGCGGCGCCCGGCGCCGGGTACGGGCGCCCGGACTGGGCGGCGCCGTACGTGGAGCCCCGCAGCGAGCTGGAGGCGGGGGTGGCGGCGCTGTACGAGCGCGTGCTGGGCGTCCACCCCATCGGCGCGGACGACGACTTCTTCGAGATCGGCGGCGACTCGCTGCTGGCCACGCAGCTGCTGTCCGCCCTGGGCGAACGGTTCGGGGTGGGGCTGCCCCTGCGCGACCTGTTCGCGGCCCCCACGCCGGCGCGGCTGGCCGTGGCCATCGTGCAGTCGCAGGCGGAGATGGTGGACGACGACCTGCTCGCGCAGGTGATGGCGGAGCTGTGAGCCGGCCCACGGACGCCCCGGGCGCCCGCGCAGGCCGATCCATCCGATTTCTTTCCACGGCGGCATCGCAGAAATGAGCAACCGGACCCGGGCCATCGCCGACCTTTCGCCCGCGCAGCTGGCCGCGCTTCAGGCGCGCCTGCGCGCGCTGCGGGGCGAGGCGGCCGTGGACGCGGGGATCCCCCGCCGCGCGGGCACGGGTCCGGTGCAGCTGTCGTTCGCCCAGCAGCGGCTATGGTTCCTGGACCAGCTGGAGCCGGGGAGCGCCGCGTACAACATCCCCTTCGCCCTGCGGATGCGGGGCCCGCTGGACGCCGCGGTCCTGTCGCGCAGCCTGGACGAGGTGGTGCGCCGCCACGAGACGCTGCGCACCACCCTGCCCGTGGTGGACGGCGTCCCCGTGCAGATGATCGCCCCGCCGTCCCCCCGTCCCATTCCCCTCGTCGATCTCGGCAATCTCCCCGCGGACGCGCGCGACGCGGAGGCGCGGCGGCTGGCGCGCGACGAGGCCCTGCGCCCGTTCGACCTGGCACGGGGGCCGCTCCTGCGCGCCACGCTGCTGCGGCTGGCGGCGGACGAGCACGTGGCGCTCTTCACCCTGCACCACGTGGTGGCGGACGGCTGGTCCACGCGCGTGCTGGTGCGCGAGATCACGGCCCTCTACACCGCTTTCTCCCGCGGGGCCCCCTCGCCGCTGCCGGAGCCGGCGCTTCAGTACGCGGACTACGGCGAGTGGCAGCGCGCCTGGCTGGCGGGCGGGGTGCTGGAGGAGCAGCTGGGATGGTGGCGCGAGCGGCTGGCCGGCGCGCCGCCCCTGCTGGAGCTGCCCACGGACCGCCCCCGTCCCGCGCGCGCGGGGAGCGCGGGGGACAGCCGCCCCATCCGCCTGGCGCCGGAGACCCTGCGCGCGCTGGCGGATCTCTCGCAGGGCGAGGGCGCCACGCTGTTCATGACCGTGCTGGCGGCGTTCGCCGTGCTCCTGGGGCGCTACGCGGGGCAGGACGACGTGGTGGTGGGCACCCCCGTGGCCGGGCGGTCGCGGCTGGAGGTGGAGAACGTCGTCGGCTTCTTCGTGAACATGCTGGCCCTGCGCACGGACCTGTCGGGCGATCCGTCGTTCCGCGCGCT
>DATING010000113.1:0-7166 GCA_035474555.1 Longimicrobium sp.
CGCCTCGCAGTCGATGGAGTAATCACCGCGCACGGGGCGGCTTACCCCGTGCGCCTCATATTCCCGGACCAGTTCCCGTCCGTGCCGGCCTGGGTGCAGCCGCAAGACCCGGAGGTGCGCTGGTCCGGCCACCAATACGGCAAAGGAGGCGTACTCTGCCTCGAATTGAGACCCGACAACTGGTCGTCATCCGCCACAGGCGGGGATGTTCTGCGCAGCGCCTATAATCTGCTACGGATCGAGAATCCCCTCGGGGCCGGCCCCCAGGAGCAAGTGCCTTCGGCTGAGCATGCGGGAGAAATCCAGGCGTACGACCGGGAGTATGCCCCCTTGCTCATTGGGCAGGGGTGCCTGGCGCGGGTCAGCAATGGGACGGCGGGTGAGGTGCGGGCACTACGTTGGTCCTTTCAGGATCACGTCCAGCCGATCCTGGTCTACGACGGGGTGGACGCGGAGAGCGATGCACTGCCGCCAGGACCGGATCCCCAGATGGGCAGAGAAGAAATCCCGGTCTGCATCGCGCGGATTGACGCTTCGGGCACCAGCGCGACATCCCGGGATGAACTAAGTGAGCTATTCGGGCTGAATCTTGGCCCCGAACGGTACCCCAACGCGCTCCTTGCTCTTACGGTCAGTGATACCGAGGTAGTCGCCTACTATTCACCCGACCCGGAGTCGGTGTCCTTGCTGAAGCTTATGCCCCTCCCAGATGATGTGGGTAGACGCTCCGGACGAACAGGCGCGGTTTCTCGTAAGGAAGTTGTGATCGTCGGGGCAGGCTCCGTCGGCTCCAAAGTCGCTGAGAGTCTGGTGCGGGCCGGGGACACAAACCTTGTTCTTATCGACGGTGACGTGATGCTACCCGGCAACCTGGAACGTCACACACTGGATTGGCGGGATGTAGGGTTTCGCAAGGTGCACGCACTCAGACGCCGCTTGCTGAACATCCGCCCCGATGCGACGGTGTTTTCGTTCGCGGAAAACCTGCACTGGCAGCGATCTGCGCAACTCCAAGCAACGTTGATGGATTTGTTGGCCGCGTGCGACCTCATCCTGGATGCTACGGGAGACGTGCCGACGTCGCTCTTTCTCGGCGCGATTGCCACCGAAAACAACAAGCCATTTGTCTCTGTCGAAGTGCTGGAGGGTGGAATCGGGTGCATTATCTCCCGTTCGGTCCCGGGGCGAGATGCCCCCTTCACTGTCGGGCGCGCGAGCCTGTTGGCTTACTGTGAGCAACAGGCTGTTGCGCCGCCGGCAAGCGGGACGAAAGCATACGAAGCGATCGCGGAGGATGGAGCGGCCATCGTGGCAGATGACGCTTCTGTTGCGGTCGCGGCCGCACATGCGGCGCGAGCGACAACTGACATCCTGCGCGATGCGCTGGATGACGATTCGCCCGCGTTGCTCCTCATTGGCCTTCGGCGAGCTTGGATCTTTACTGGTCATGGACACACGATTGGGCTCCATGTCCCACCCATCTGCGAAACAGGAGAGCAGGACCGCACGCCGCACCCGGAGGAGGAGAGAGCCCGGAATCTGATCCTATCCCTTTTGCAGGAACTGGCCGGTGCGGCTGCGCCTTCAGAGTGACCAAGTCCGTGCATTACGCGCGGCGCTCGAGCGAGCGGGAACGAACGAAATCGGCGGACAGATGTACGGCGAGCAGCTGGCACCGTCTGATTTCCTGGTCACGGACCTCAGCTTCCAACGGCGCCGAGGCACGTTCGCCAGGTTCGTTGTGGATCTGGTGCAGGCCGCGCGCGACGCCCTCAAGTTCTTTGACCGCACGGAACACCGGTACACCCGCTTCAACTACATCGGTGAGTGGCACAGTCACCCGAGCTTTGAAATCCGTCCGAGCGGTACCGATGTGGATTCGATGCGTGCGCTGGTGCAGGATCCCGAGTTCCAAGGATATTTCAGCGTGCTGATGATCGTGCGCCTCGACGCTTCCCGCATCACGTGTGGCGGGTGGCTTTTCGATCCGCGAGGGCATTCGCAGGCAGTGAACGTCGAGCTTCTTCATGACTGAACATCCCGGACCCACGCTGACCGATGCCAAAGGCATGGGTGGCGTCAACGCCCAGGACGGATTCGACTACCAAGTATGGGATGCGGTGGTGCGTATCCCCGCCTGGTTGCGTTCGCCCGTATTCGAGGGCCTCACCGTTGAAGGGTTAGAGGACGTTGAGGCGCGCTTCTTCGCCCCGCATGCTCCGCGCGGCCACTTTCTGGATCGCTTCCAGGCGAAGTCCGCGCACCTCACGCGAGGCCAGGTCATTGAGGTCTTCAAGGGGTTTGCCGCGTTCGACGATGCACACGCAGGTGCTGCTCGGGCTCACGTGCTCGTGACCCCCTCGCTGCCCAAAGAACTCCAGTGGCTCGAGAAGGACTCGGAGCGTGTCCGACGTGCTCGCCCGTTCTACGCCCCGTTTCCTGACGTGATCGCTGCCAGCGACCAGAAGCTTGAACGGGATATCGTCGCCGATTTCGGCCCGGACCTCGGCACTCGTGTGGCTCGGTCGTACGATGTTTCCACACGCGTGTTCCCGAATCGTGTCACCGCGGAGGCGATGTTTGCAGGAGTGATGGAACAGACGTTTGGTGTCGATCTAAGTGCGAGAAAGTCAGGAGAAGCCTTCAGGGCTATCGCGACTCACCTGGTCAACAACTGCGGCACCATGGTGGCGCGGTCCACGCTGCTGCGCCTCATTGGGGAAGTCCTTGGCGCCCCGTTGATCTCCCAAGGCCCGCTGCCCGTGCATGTGCGCTCGGACCGCAATGCCCCCGCGGAAGATGCGATCGAGATCGACGCGAGCGCGTTCTCGGGCATGGAGGGGTCGGCCCCCGCGGCAGAAGAGTGGAAAACATCGTTGGCGGCGCCGCTCGAGCGCACCGCCAAGTGGGCGCATCACAACGGCCACACCCGGGTGCGCATCACGGGCTCCTACCGGATCTCAACTGCATTCGCCCTCGGCTGGTCCTTTCGCGCTGCGACCGGCTTCGAGTTGGAGATCCCGACCCGCGGCGGTGATTGGGTAACCGACGACCGTCTCGGCCCCCAGGAAACTAAGTTGCCCTGGGAGATCACCGCGCCAACCGAGTTGCATAATGGCAGGCTGGTGGTGAGCATCGGAGTACTCCGGGATGCCGCGCAGGATGCCCGAGCCTTGCTGGGCCTAGAGAGCGGATCAGGCGTTCTGCGGGCGTATCTCGATCGGCCAGTCACGAGTGGACGCGAGGCACAAGACTCCGTGCAGGCGCTGAAGAACGCGGTGGTCGCGCAGGTTGCGCGCCTCGCCCCCCGAGGCATCGACCTGTTCTACGCCGGCCCCGCCGCGATGGCGATCGCACTCGGTCACCGCTGGAACGCCATGCCGGCCACGCAGCTCCACGAGTTTCGGCCAACCCAGGGATACGTGCCGTCGGCAGTGCTCCGGTAGCGGGACATGCTCACCGGCGTAACATTGAGAACGGCCTTGCAGCCAGAAGGGTTGTGCTGGCGCGCCTCTGACGCGCGTCTCTTAGCTATGGCAGGCCCACCGGGGGGAAAGCCGTACCACGATGATCAGACTTGCGGATCGCCAAATCCAGTACTAATGTAGGGACGCGCCAACGAAGCGCCGTGCCCCATGGGCACGTATAAAACCGGGAGTGCCGAGCCGATGGCCGGCCCCAATGATCATAGTTATTCGATGATGGCACGCGTGTGCCCATCGGATAACGATCAGGGGCAGGCCTTTTTTGTTGCCCCTGAGTACACCCTCACCTCAGGAGGCAGCAAATGGACTCGTTCTCAATCACCGACGTGCTCCTGCTGGTCTACGCGTTAGGCTGGCTGTGGGAAATCACTATGGGCAGAAGGCCGCCCGCTCCGCCGGCAGTTCCTGTTGCATCCAAGCCCGCGGAGTAAGACCCGCCGGGGCGCTCCAGCGATGGAGCGCCCCGGGCGCGTTGTAGCCGTGTGTGATTCAGAGGACCAGAGGACGACACCGCTGGAGGGTGCCCTCAATCCTCTTGGGCGAAGACGGTCCGGCCTGACGCGGACACTTCTTCCATGCCCTTGATCAGTTCCAGGGCTGCGGCATCCAGTGACGGGTACTCCGAGTTCATATCGATTGCCCGCCACTTCCCGTGCTCATCCGGTCCGAGTACGACCACGCCGTATTTTTCCTGGTCGTGCCCCCGGGTGACCGCTCCGAGTACTCGCTGCGGCTCATCGGCAAACCACGCATCGCGACGCTGAACACGGCCTGAGTCCGCAGCGCACTCACTGCCGGTCGGCGGACCAAGTGCCGGTGAGGTACGTGGGACTTTCTTCGTCCCATACGTCCACACACCGGACCGTGCCATAGAACCGGGAGCCGTTCGAATCCAGCCTGCCGCTGTACACGCACGGCGAGATCCAGAAGAAGATCGTTCGCGAAGTCTGGTAAATCCGTGGCATGTGGTCACCGCCCGGTTCAGCATCTTCTCTCCGGGAGGGGTACCAGCAGGGCTGAAAGCTCTGAAAGCGCATTGCAATATGAGGCGCCACCCTCTGAAACGTGAACGATCCCGTTCTGCCGCAAGTTCGCTCCCCATCGACGACGCGCATCTGCTCTTCCAGGCGCCACCGCCCGTTGAAGGACCGTGCCGTAAGGACGTCGGGCCTTTCTTTCCTTTGATTTGTCCGCACAACCGGAGGGCGCCACGCCCCAGGCAGCAGCGACATGGGCTGTGCGTGACGCCCCTGGGGGCGGGGTCGATGGCTCCGGAGTGCGCGACCCCACATAGCCGCCTGGCTGGAGTACTCCTCAGGGCATCCGCGGCGCCGCTCGGCGGGGAGCGACTCACCCAACTCGGAGAACCGCCCCGGGTCGGAGCCGTAAGTCAGGCAGACGATGTCCCTGTATCGGTTGATACCGGTGTCGTGGCCGGTTTCCACCATCAGCCCCGCGGCCGCCATCCCGTGCCAGAAAGACGCCCAGCGCGGCCCCCCGTTCTTCAAGATCCAGTAGACTGCCGCGGCGAGGGCGGCGGACGGCTCCACATCCAGGAGGGTAAGGGTGGCGAACTGGTCCGCTCGGGCCTCCTGATCACGTTTGAACTGCACGGTGTCCGCCGAGGTCGCCGTCGCCCTGGGCCAGGGAAAGACCTGGTTGCCAACCGCGTGGCCCAACTCGTGGAGAACGATCCAAGCGACCGTCCAAGCTGCCTGCTCGGATTGCTGGCGCGCGCTGCCTCTAGGCGTGTTGCGTAGAACCCAGTCAATCAGCTCATAGCAGACCATGGCCAGAGCCTGTACGGGATCGTAGTTCGCGGTCACTTCGCCCCCGCACTCTCCCGCTGCGAGCGTCATAGGCCTCGAGAGCACCACCTGTCGATCCACATGGTCCGCGGCGAAGGTGAGCACGTACGACTCCTCGACAAAGCGCTCGACGTAGCCGTATGCGGCTGTATCGAGCGCTGGGAGGATTGTCGTGCTGATCTGGGGTTGCTCCTGCGCCCCAGCGAATGCTGTTGGGAGCACCGCACAAAAGATTGCCGTACCAAAGATGCTCTTTGCCGACATGATGGAGTCCTGGATTGAGTGGCGGCTGCTCGCCGTACCGCACGGGAACTCGTAAATCCACCCGTCCTAAGAAAGGCGCTTAGTCCTTCCACTTCACAGCATATGGCGGAAACAGCAGCGGTGTCCAGCATCTGTGGGACTGTTAGTGTCCTCAAGCACCGGCTTCATCGGCCGCTTCACCGTCTTCGCCGGCGAGTTCATCCGCGAACTCACCAAATCCATGCGCGCGCAGCAAGGCAAGGATCACGTCCGGAGCGATCCCACGCTGATTGTAGATCACCCGCATGAGACCTCGGAACCCGAAGCTGTGGCGCACTTCGTCGTTCGCTGCCCCGCCAGCGATAAGCCGACGAACTTGGTCTTCCGTGAGGCTGGCTACGTAGATCTGGAGGTCTTGTCCGCGGGCGTTCGCTGTTGCCCATGATCTGGAGGCCAAGTAGGCGTCGATCCGTCGCTCAATCACTGCCGGATCCGAGTTCATGAACAGATCGACCTCGAGCGCATCAACCGGTACGCGTTGAAGCCGTTGAAGAGCGTAAGGGCGCAGCCCTGGCACCCGCAGCGCCACGGGGAGGTACGCCATCACGTCTTCCGCCGGCATCGTGTCCACGTACCTGGAGAGTGTGTCGGCAATGTCCGGCGGGATGAAGTCCCAGATATCTTCAACGTTCGCGACAAACATCACAACACGGTTGAGTTGCTCCGGCACCACCCTTCGCAGCTGTGTCGGCAAGTCGTCTTGCAGAACCCGCTCGACGACCGGTCGGTGCAGCCGGCGGACTCCACTCAGCGCCGCTGCACGTCGCGCCAGGTTTCCTCCGGGATTCGGATCGATCAACATCCCCTTGATGAGGACGACTGCGAAGCCGCGGACCAAGGACTCCCGCGGCCGGGCAAGGGGGCCGTGCCGGAACCGATCCGCGGCCTCAGGGCCACTGTTCGGAAAATATGATGAGTCTACCTCCGCCTTGAGCCGCTCCAGCGCAGCGCGTCCCTGTACCGGAGGGCGCTCCAGTAGGATGCGTACTGCACTTCGAATATGAGTGCGGGCGAGTTCTGCCGGAGCTTCGTACGGCTCTTCCAGTCCACTCATGCTCGGATGTGCACACCGGTGCCGATCCTCCTGCAGCCGGGATAGGTCGATGTGCTCCAGGTGTGAGACGAGCTCGAACTGATCACGAGCGAGGTCTAGGAGATCCCGCTCAAACGCAAGCGACTGAGCGAGGTCGCCGGTCCTCCGTATCCGTTCGAAGCGTTCGGTTTGTTGTTCGGCTGCATTATCGCCGCTGAGCGCGAGTTCGTGAAACTTGTCCACGATGTCGTACGCGACCGCAACCCAAGTTGCCACGATGGAAGCTCGGAACGCGCCGGCTCGATAGCAGGCAACGGCCTCTTGTATATAGCTTCGTGCCCGCTCATGCCGGCAGCGAAGCACCAACTCGTCGAGATCTGCGAGATGTTCAGACATCTGCCGGATGGTCGGAAGACAAAGACGAAGCCGAGCGGGACATGCGCCATTGGCTTACCCCGTGGCATGCAGACGAACTATATCCGCTAAACGGTCTCACCGAGACCCATGAACGCCTTGTCTACGAGCCCAGTGAACGCG
>DATING010000114.1:0-1961 GCA_035474555.1 Longimicrobium sp.
ACGGCCCACAGCGCGCCGCAGGCCGTGCGGATCCACTCCTGCCGTGCGTCGTCCATCGGCAGCCCCTGGTCCAGGCCGCGGCTGCTCCCCCGGCCTCCCCAGTGCAGCAGGGGAAAAATGAGCATCAGCATCGTGAGGGCGCGGACCTCCGCGAACGGCAGGTCGCTGATGTATTGCGAGCTCCTCCTGCCCGGCCAGGTGGTCGCCGCAAACCCGGCCAACCCCAGCAGCGCGTACGGCGCGCTGGTCGCCAGGTGCGCGCGGACCGCGTCCGTCCAGCGCGCGGCCGGACGAAGGGCAGCGGCGCTCATGCGGCGCTCCCGGCGCGCAGCAGCGCCAGCGTGGAGTCTTCCAGCGACAGGCGAGACGCGTCGCGCACGACCGCGCCGGAGGCGGAAAGCCGCTCGGCCACTTCGCGCTCCTCGCCCCACACGGTCCACGTGATCTCCCGCCCCGATCCGGCGCGCACGAGCACCTCGCCGTTGAGCCCCGGCGCGCCCGCCCAGCCGTCCGGCACCTCCGCGCGGTAGCGGCGCAGGCCTCGGCGCACGTCTTCCACGGGCGCCTGCAGCAGGAGGCGGCCGTGGCGCAGCACGCCCACGTGGTCGGCCAGCCGGTCCGCCTCGTGGACGTGGTGCGTGCTCCACAGCACCGTCGTGGGCGAGTGCGTCATGTGCTCCACCAGGATGCCGGCGAACTCCTCGCGCGCCAGCGGGTCCAGCCCGTCCGTGGGCTCGTCCAGCAGCAGCACGGGCGGGCGGTGGGCCAGCGCCGCCACCAGCGCGACGGCCCGGGCGCCGCCCTTGGACAGGGCGCGGAACCGCTCGCCCATCCGCACTCCCAGCCGGTGGCAGAGCGCGTCCGCGTATCCGCCGTCCCACGCGTGGTAGAAGGCCGCGTGGTGCTTCAGCAGCCCGCGCACCGTGAGCCACCCGTACGCCGTGTCCACCACTTCCGGCACGTAGCCGGTCTGCGCCCGCGCCAGCGCCGGCTGCCGGGCGGGGTCGATCCCCATCACGCGCGCGGTGCCGTGGTCCGCGCGGACGAGGTCCAGCAGCACCTTGATCGCCGTGCTCTTGCCGGCGCCGTTGGGGCCCACGAGCACGTACACGGACCCGTCGGGCACCTGCAGGTCCAGTCCGTCGAGCGCGAGGGTGCCGGGGCCGTACTGCTTGGAGACGGCGTGCGTCTCGATGGCCAGCTCGGCGCCGTGCAGGCGGGTGGGGAGATTGGGGAAGCTCATGATGCGTTCGTGGTTGAAGGGGAGGCAGGATCCAGCGCGGCGGCCCGGAGAATGGCCTCCGCCAGCTCGTGGGGCTCGATGCCGTAGCGGCGCGCGTCCTTGAGGGCGCGGGCGGCCACGTCGCCGATGAGCGATTCGCGCTCGCCGCCGCCGGTGGGCGGGGCGGCGAAGGTGCCCTGACCGCGGCGGGAGTAGATGATCCCGGCGCGTTCCAGCTCGCGGTACGCCTGCTGGACGGTGTTGGGGTTCACCCGCAGCTCCGCGGCGAGCGCGCGGACGGAGGGGAGCGGGTCTTCCGGCGCGAGCGTGCCCAGGACCAGCGCGCGGCGAACCTCGTCCACGATCTGCTGGTAGATGGGCCGTTCGTCGGAGAGATCGAGCGTGATCAGCAAAGTGTACCGTCCGTGTTGGTGTACTAGGCACACCAGTACAGTAGTGGCCGGGCGGGGGTGCGTCAAGGGTTTTGAAGTGCGGAAGTGCGGAAGTGCGAAAGTGGATCGGCGCGGATCGAAGCCCGGGCCGAGCGAATGAATTCGCCGCAACAACCACACGAAGTCCGCCTGCGCGGACTGTCCGCCACCGGCGAGTGCAACGCCACCGGCGTGGTTCCGGCGCCGGCGGCGTTTGGGCGGAGGGGAAGGTGAGTGCACCTGGGCCTGCATCCGTCCCCCGGCGAATGAATTCGCGGCACCGAAAACGTGATGTCTGCCTTCGCCGA
>DATING010000115.1:0-1979 GCA_035474555.1 Longimicrobium sp.
GCGTGTTGATGAAGAAGCCGATCAGCCCCTCCGTCTCCGTCCGCGTGCGCCCGGCGATGGGGCTGCCGACGACCACGTCGTCCGCGCCGGCGTACTTGCCCAGCAGCACCTGGAAGGCCGCGAGCAGCACCATGTACAGCGTGGCGCCCTCCGCCCGCGCCAGGGTCTCCAGCCGCTCCCGCACCCCGTCGCGGAACGCCACCGGAAGCGCCGCGCCGCGGTACGACTGCACGGCGGGGCGCGGCAGGTCCGTGGGCAGTTCCAGCAGGGCGGGCGCGCCGGACAGCTGTGCCGTCCAGTACGCCAGCTGCCCGTCCATCACCTCGCCGCGCAGGTGCTCGCGCTGCCACACGGCAAAGTCCGCGTACTGCACCGGCAGCGCGGGGAGGGGCGATGCATCACCCTGCACGAACGCCGCGTACAGCGCCGACAGCTCGCCGAAGAGCACGCCCATGCTCCACCCGTCGCTGACGATGTGGTGCATGCACAGCAGCAGCACGTGCTCGTCGTCCGCCAGGCGCAGCAATTCCGCACGGAAGAGCGGGCCCGTGGCCAGGTCGAAGGGCCGCGCCGCATCCGCCAGCGCCCGCCGGCGGACGTCCGCCTCGCGCGCGTCCGCATCGAGGCCGGAGAGATCTTCGACCGGGAGGACGAAGCCGGTGAAGGGCGCGATCACCTGCACGGGCGCGTCGTTCACCTCGGCGAAGGTCGTGCGCAGGGCGTCGTGGCGGCGGACCACCTCGCCCAGGGCCCGCTCCAGCGCGGCCGTGTCCAGCGCGCCCGTCAGCCGCATCCCCGCGGGGATGTTGTAGAACGCGCTCTGGGATTCCAGCTTGTCCAGGAACCACAGCCGCTCCTGCGCGAACGAGAGCGGCAGCACGGTCCCGCCCCGGGCCATCACCACGCCCGGCAGGTGCACCTGTCCCGCGTGGCGCACCGCGTTCGCGCGCTCCGCCAGCTGGGCCACGGTGGGGCCCTCGAACAGCGCGCGCAGGGGCAGCTCCACGCCCAGCACGGCGCGCACGCGCGACATCACGCGCGTGCCCATGAGCGAGTGGCCGCCCAGCTCGAAGAAGTTGTCTTCGATCCCCACGCGGTCCACGCCCAGCAGCTCGGCCAGGATGCCGGCCAGCACCTCTTCCGTGGGCGTGCGCGGCGCCACGTACTCCGCCTCGGCGGATACCGGCTCGGGCGCGGGGAGCGCCCTGCGGTCCAGCTTGCCGTTCGCCGTGAGCGGAAGGGCGTCCAGCAGCAGGAACGCCGACGGCACCATGTAGTCCGGCAGCGCGCGGCGCAGGTGCGCGCGCAGGTTCGCCGCGGACACGCCGTCACCCACCACGTACGCGGCCAGCCGCCGGTCGCCCGGCCGGTCTTCGCGGGCGATGACGACGCACTCGCGCACGCCGGCGTGCTGGCGCAGCACGGCCTCGATCTCGCCCAGCTCGATGCGGAAGCCGCGGACCTTTACCTGCTCGTCCAGGCGGCCCAGGTACTCGATGGTCCCGTCCGCCAGCCAGCGTACCTTGTCGCCGGAGCGGTACAGCCGTGCGCCGGCCTGCCCGCCGAACGGATCGGGGACGAAGCGGTCCGCCGTGAGCCCCGCGCGGCCCAGGTAGCCGCGCGCCACCTGCGCCCCGCCGATGAACAATTCGCCGGGGATGCCGGCCGGCAGCGCGCGCATCCCGCCATCCAGCACGTAGACGCGCGTGTTGGCGATGGGCCCGCCGATGTCCGGCGCGCGTTCCCCATCCACCGAAACGCGGCCCGACGTGGCGACGACGGTGCACTCCGTGGGGCCGTAGTTGTTGCTGAGGGCGAACGGCAGCGCCGCGCCCGGGCGCGACTGGAGCCGGTCGCCGCCCGTGAGCATCCACCGCAGCGCCGTGGAGGCCGGCCACTCCAGCGCCAGCAGCGGCTCCGCGACGGGGGTGGGGATGAAGGAGACCGTGATGGGCCGCGCCGCCAGCCAGTCGCGCAGT
>DATING010000116.1:0-4615 GCA_035474555.1 Longimicrobium sp.
ATCTCTATCCCGCGCTCCAGGAACAGCCCCACGCGGACCTCCGGCCCCACGCCGCGGCGCACGAGGTGGTGGGCGATGCGGTTCGCCTGCGCGTTCAGATCGGCGTAGGTGAGCGAGCGGTCCTCGAACGAGACGGCGACGGCATCCGGCGTCCGCGCGGCCTGGGTCTCGAAGATCGTGTGGATGCAGCGGTCCGCCGGATACTCCGCATCCGTGCGGTTCCATTCCTCCACCACCGTCCGCCGCTCGGCGTCGCCCAGGAGCGCGAGGTCGAAGATGGGCAGATCCGCATCGTCCGCGACCTGCTCCAGCAGCCGCTCCAGGTGCTGCAGCATCCGCTCAGCCGTCGCGCGGTCAAAGAGGTCGGTGCTGTACGTCAGCTCGCCCCGCAAGCCGCTGCCGGTGACCGACAGGCTCAGCGCCAGGTCGGACTTGACCCGGTCGCGCTCGGCCGGGACGGGGCTCACCTCCAGGTCCGCCAGGGGGGTGCCGGCCTCGGCGCCGTCGTTGAGCGTGAACAGCACCTGGAAGAACGGCGCGTGGCTCATGCTGCGCGCGGGAGCGAGCTCCGCCACCAGCTTTTCGAAGGGCACGTCCTGGTGCTCGTACGCGCCCAGGGTCGTGGTCCGCACGCGCCGCAGCACTTCGCGGAACGTGGGATTGCCGCCCAGGTCCGTCCGCAGCACCAGCGTGTTCACGAAGAAGCCGATCAGGGGCTCCACCTCGGCGCGGTCACGGCCCGCGACGGGCGTGCCGACCACCACGTCGTCGCTGCCGGCGTAGCGGGCGAGCAGCGCCTGGAACGCACCCAGCATCACCATGAAGAGAGTGGCGCCCTCGCGGCGGCCCAGCGCCTGGAGGCGCTCCAGCAGCGCGCCGGGGATCTCCGCCGGCACGTGGGTGCCGCGGTGGGTCTGCACGGGCGGGCGCGGGCGGTCCGTGGGCAGCTCCAGCAGCGCCGGGGCGCCCGCGAGCTGGTCCCGCCACCACGCGATTTGCCCGTCCAGCACGGGGCCCTGCAGCTGCTCGCGCTGCCACGCGGCCCAGGTGCCGTACTGGATGTCCAGCTCCGGCAGGGGCGACTCCGCCCCCGCCGCGTACGCCGGGTACAGCGCGGCCAGCTCGCCGTACAGCACGCCCATGCTCCACCCATCGGTGATGATGTGGTGCATGCTCAGCAGCAGCACGTGCTCGTCCGCGGCCAGCCGCAGCAGCCCCGCGACAAAGAGCGGGCCGGCGGCCAGGTCGAACGCCCGCGCGGCCTCTCGCGTGGCCCGGCGGCGCACCTCGGCCTCGCGCGCGGCGGCGTCCAGCGCGGACAGGTCGTCCACGGCGAGCGCGAACCCCGCGAACGGGGCGACCATCTGCACGGGCGTGCTGCCCGCGACGGCGAAGGTCGTGCGCAGCGACTCGTGGCGGCGGACGATCTCGCCCAGCGCGCGCTCCAGGGCCGCGGCGTCCAGCGATCCGCGCAGGCGCAAGGCCCAGGACAGCGTGTACGCCGTGCTCCCCGGGTCCAGCTGGTCCAGGAACCACAGCCGCTCCTGCGCAAAGGAAAGCGGCAGCGCGTCCGGGTGCGCCGTCTGGACCACGGGCGGCAGCTGCGGAAGGGCCGCGCGGCGCAGCGCCTCCACCCGCTCCGCCAGCGGCGCAATGCTGGGCGCCTCGAACAGCGCGCGCAGCGGCAGCTCGATGCCGAACGCCTCGCGGATGCGCGACACCACGCGCGTGGCGAGCAGCGAGTGGCCGCCCAGCTCGAAGAAGCTGTCGTGGATGCCCACCTGCTCCACGCGCAGCACCGTCGCCCAGATCCCCGCCAGCACCTCCTCCACCGTCGTCCGGGGAGCCACGTACGCGTCCCCGGCGGATGCGAAGTCCGGCGCGGGGAGCGCCTTGCGGTCCAGCTTGCCGTTGGGCGTAAGCGGAAGGACGTCCACCGCGACGAACGCGGCGGGCACCATGTACTCCGGCAGTCGCGTCCGCAGGTGCACGCGCAGCGACTCCGCGTCCGCGCCGCCCACGATGTACGCGACGATGCGCCGGTCTCCGGGCTGGTCTTCGCGCACGATGACGGCGGCCTCGCGCACCTCCGCGTGGTCCAGCAGGGCGGATTCGATCTCGCCCAGCTCGATGCGGAAGCCGCGGATCTTCACCTGCTCGTCCAGCCGGCCCATGTAATCCAGCGTGCCGTCCGCCAGCCACCGCACCCGGTCCCCCGTGCGATACAGCGTCCCGGCGCCGAACGGATTCTGGACGAAGCGCTGCGCCGTCAGCTCCGGGCGGTTCAGATAACCGCGCGCCACGCCCGCGCCCCCCACGTACAGCTCGCCCGGCACGCCCACCGGCAGCGGCCGCAGCCCCGCGTCGCACACGTACAGCTGCAGGTCCGGGATGCGGATGCCGATGGGGCTCCCCCCGCCCTCGAACACGTCGTCGCGCGACAGGGGACGATACGTCACGTGGACGGTCGTCTCCGTGATGCCGTACATGTTCACCAGCCGCGGCTGGTCGACGCCGTGGCGGTCCACCCACTCGCGCAGCGATGCGGGCTCCAGCGCCTCGCCGCCAAAGATCACGTGGCGCAGCGCCAGGTCCCCGCCCCGCTCCGCATCCGCCCGCATGAACTGCCGGAATGCGGAGGGCGTCTGGTTCAGCACCGTCACGCCATCGCGCTGCACGAGCGCGTGGAAGGCATCCGGGTCGCGGCTGGTGAGATACGGCACGACGACCAGGCGCCCGCCGTACAGCAGCGCGCCCCAGATCTCCCACACGGAGAAGTCGAACGCGGACGAGTGGAAGAGCGTCCACACGTCGCTCGCATCGAAGCCGAACCAGTGATCCGTCGCGCTGAAGAGCCGCGCCACGTTGCGGTGCTCGATCAGCGCACCCTTGGGCGTCCCCGTCGACCCGGACGTGTAGATGACGTACGCAAGCGACTCGGGCGTGGCGCCGCTGGCCGGATTCTCGGCGCTCTCGGCGGCGATGGTATCCGCCGCGGCATCGACGCTGATGATCTCGACGCCGTCCTGCACGGCGAGCGAGTCGCGCAGGCTCTCCTGGGTGAGGAGCACGGGGACGCCCGCATCCGACAGCGCGAACGCGACGCGCTCGGCGGGATAGCTGGGATCCAGCGGGACGTACGCGCCGCCGGCCTTGAGCACGCCCAGGATCGCGGCGACCATCTCCATCCCGCGCTCCAGGAACAGCCCCACGCGGACCTCCGGCCCCACGCCGCGCCGGACCAGGTGATGCGCGATGCGGTTCGCCTGCGCGTTCAGCTCGGCGTACGTCAGCGAGCGGTCCTCGAACGAGACGGCGACGGCATGCGGCGTCCGCGCGGCCTGGGCCTCGAAGATCGCGTGAATGCAGCGGTCCGCCGGGTACTCCGCCTCCGTGCGGTTCCATTCATCCACCACCACGGCGCGCTCGGAATCGCCCAGGAGCACGAGGGCGGAGATGGGCTGATCCGCATCCGCCGCCACCTGCTCCAGCACGCGCTCCAGGTGCCCCAGCATGCGCAGGACGGTCCCGCGGTCGAACAGGTCCGTGCTGTACGCCAGCTCACCACGCAGCGCGCCCTCTCGCGCTTCGAGCCCCAGCGACAGGTCGAACTTGGCCGCATCCAGCCCGATCTCCAACGCGCGGACGGAGAGGCCCGGGAGCGCGGCGCCGGACCCGCCGGCGTTCTGCAGGGTGAAGAGCACCTGGAAGAGCGGCGCGTGGCTCATGCTGCGCTCCGGCTCCAGCTCCGCCACCAGCCGCTCGAAGGGCACGTCCTGGTGCTCGTACGCGGCCAGCGTGGCCGTCCGCACCCGCGCCACCACCTCGCGGAAGGTGGGATCGCCATCCAGCTCCGTCCGCAGCACGAGCGTGTTTACGAAGAAGCCGATCAACGGCTCCGTCTCCGCCCGCGTCCGCCCCGCGATCGGGCTGCCGACGACGATGTCGTCGGTCCCCGCGTACTTGCCGAGCAGCACCTGGAACGCGGACAGCAGCACCATGTACAGCGTGGCGCCCTCGCGCCGCCCCAGCGCCTCCAGCCGCTCCAGCAGCCCCTCGCCGAGCTCCATCGCCTCGTGCGCGCCGCGGTAGCTCTGCACGGCGGGGCGCGGACGATCCGCCGGCAGCTCCAGCAGCGCGGGCGCGCCGGCCAGCTGCCCCTTCCAGTACGCGATCTGCCGGTCCAGCACCGCGCCGCGCAGGTGCTCGCGCTGCCACACGGCGAAGTCCGCGTACTGCACCGCCAGCGCCGGCAGCGGCGAATCCCCGCCCCCGGCGAACGCGCCGTACAGCGCCGACAGCTCGCCGAAGAGCACGTTCATGCTCCACCCGTCGCTGACGACGTGGTGCATGCACAACAGCAGGACGTGATCATCTTCCGCCAGGCGGAGGAGCGACGCGCGGAACAGCGGCCCGCGCGCGAGGTCGAACGGACGCTCGCCGTCCTCCCGCGCGCGCCGCCGCACTTCCGCCTCGCGCGCGGCGTCATCCAGCGCCGACAGGTCCTCCACGGAGAGCGAGAAGCCCGCGAACGGCAGGATCGCCTGCACGGGCGCGCCGTTCACCTCCGGGAAGCTCGTGCGCAGCGCCTCGTGGCGGCGGACGATCTCCCCCA
>DATING010000117.1:0-6085 GCA_035474555.1 Longimicrobium sp.
GCGGCCGATGGAGCCCTCGTACGCCCACTTCTGGCTGTACTCCACCGAGTAGCTCACGCCGATCACGCCCAGCATCAGCGAGTAGCGCCCGTTCCCGGGGTTCTCCTTGCGTGAGGCGCGCGCCACCTGCCCCCAGTTGTGCCAGTACTGGCCGATGGACCGTGCGAAGGGGAAGCCGTGCGGCAGCTTCTTTTCCGTCCACGCGCCGTACTCGTCCGCGCTGTAGACGATGAACCACTCGGGGTGCGCCAGAAAGCTCTGCGACTCCGGCCTGGCGTATCCCGTGATGCTGTCCACCGCCGCCCGCTCCGCGCGGCCCAGCTCCATCCGCGCGGGGCCGGCGGGGTCGTATCGGTCCCACAGCTTGTTGCGAAAGCGGTTCTGTGGATCCAGCCGGCGCTTGAGGGCAAAGAACTCCGGCGCGCGCGGATACGCCCTGGCAAACTGCTCGGGGGTGGCGTGCGGCTGATAGGGCAGGTACCAGCTGCCGCGGCTGGCCAGCGCCGCGTCCGACATCTCCCGCGTCCATTGCGCCACCTTCGCGCGCCCCGCCGCGTCCGTGCGCTGCTTGTACCAGACGACGAAGGCGAACTTCTCCTCCTGGCCCGCCCAGGCCAGCAGCGAGCCGGGATCCTTCGTGGCGTGGCGGATGGAGACGTTGACCACGTTCACGTCGTGCTTGCGGAAGATCTCCCGCATCCGCGGCACGAACGCGTCGAACTGGTCCACGGGGATGAAGTACTCCTGCAGCACGTACGTGTACTTTTCCCGCGACGCCGGCTCCAGCTCGCGGACGTCGTAGCTCGCCTCGTAGTTGCGCCACACGACGGGGTTGCCGCGGTACATCCAGGGATCCAGCACGTGCTCGCGGATCTCCTTGCCCCCCGGCCACCCCGTGACGATGGTCTGCCCCCACCGGCCGGCGGAATACGATTCCCTGCGCGGCCTCAGCCGGTCGGGGACGGTCACGCTGTCCGCCGTTTGCGTGAAGGTGACGGCGCTCACGCGGTCGTACTCGTTGGGGTAGATGTCCGCGTTGTGAAAGACGACCCCCGGCTTTTCGCGGATGGTGCGGCGGAACCACTCGCCGTACGCCGCCACGGGCATGGTCTGGCGGGTGCGGCGCACGGGGACGTTGTCCGCCAGCTCCAGCGTGGCCTCCGTGATCACGCCCAGGCCGCCGTATCCCCCGATGGCGCCGTTGAAGATGTGCGGGTTCTCCGTGGGCGACGCCGTGACCACGCTGCCGTCCGCCAGCACGATGCGGAACGAGCGGACGGTGCTGATGATGGGCCCCAGCCCCGCGTACCGCCCGTGCACGTTCACGGAGAGCGAGCCGCCCACGGTAAAGTTGCCGTACGACTGCATCACCTTGATGGACAGCCCGTAGCGGTCGATGAACTCCTGGATCTGCCGCCACGTCGCGCCGGCCTGCACGGTGATGGTCTTTTGCGCCGTGTCCAGCTGCAGGATGCGGCGGTACTGGCGCATGTCGATCTGCAGCGCGCCTTCCGTGGCCGTCTGCCCGCCCATGCTGAACCGCCCGCCACCGATGGAGATGGGCCCCGTCGTCTGCCGCACGGCCGCGACGATGTCCGACTCTTCCACCGGCGCCACCACCTGGGCGACTTCCACGGGATACAGGTGCGTGAAGTCGACCACGCGCGGCCCGGACACGGGCCCGATCACAGGCGTGTGCGCGATCCCCCACCACGTCACGCCGATCGTCGTCAGCGTCACGGCCAGGATCAGCCACGCGAACAAGCGCAGCGTCCGGCGGACGGGCCGCCACACCTTTCGGGCGATGCGGCGGCCGCGGCTCACGGCCTCGTCCGGGAGCGGCTCCTTCCGCGCACGCTTCGGCTTCCGGCGGAACCCCCACTTCCGCGGGGACTTCGCTCTCGATGGGGACCCGGGTTCCGGCGCGGGCGCGGAGAGGGGCGCCGGTTCGGCCGGGGCCTGCGTGGGCTGGTTGGATGAGTTGTCGCTGGCGTCCATCGGGAGTTCCGCGGCGGAGAGTCGCCGGCTGGCCGGCGGCGGGGCAGGAGGGGACGGCGGGGGATGCGGACGGGGACGCGGGCGGATGGAGTGGCCCGCAGTCCCGTGGATCGCACCGGAAATGTAGCCGGACCGGGGTTCGTCACGCCACCGTCGCGCGCGGGCCCCGGCCGGTCACTCCACGCGGATGGGGACGCGGACCACCAGGCGCCCGGCGAACCCCGGCAGGCGAACCTCCATCCGCAGGGGACCGGGGCGGTCCGGAACGAGCTCGAAGTCGTACGTCTCGCCCACGCTCAGGATTTGGCGCGCGGGGCGGGGCCGGCGCTCGGCGTCCGGCAGGTCCGCGCCGTCCTTGGCCACGGGGCGCCACTCCACCAGCAGGGAATCCTGCACCATGGAAAGCAGGCTGTCGCCCCGCGCGGTGAGCGTGACCGTCGCGTTGGGAAGCCCCGCCTGCAGGCCGATGAAGCGCAGTCGGTAGCGCTCCCCCGCGCGCAGCACGAGCGTGTCGGGATCGGTGTCGCCGTTGATCTCCAGCAGCGGCGGCCCCCGGTCGCCCGCGCGGTTGGGCTTGAGAAAGAAGAGGAGGTCCCGCGCCCCGTCCGCCGGCAGCGAGTCGTGCACGAGCAGGGCGCCCAGCAGCCCGGCCCGGTGCTGCCGCGGCTCGTCCACGTGCGAGTGGTAGATGAAGGTACCCGCGCGCGGCGGCGTAAAGCGCGCCTCGAACGAGTCGCGGGGCGCCACCACCGGCGTCACCCGCGCCCCGTCTCCGCCGAACCCGGGCACGCCGTCGAAGTAGCTTTCCAGCTCGATGCCGTGCCAGTGGACGGCCGTGGGCTCCGCCAGCTGGTTGACCACGGTGATGGCCACGGGCTCGCCGCGCCGCAGGTGCAGCGTGGGGCTGATGCCCGGCCCCGCCTCGCGCGGCGCCGCGCCCGCCTCGTGCACCACGAAGCGCATGGAGGGCGCACCGGCCGGAAAGGCGGAGTCGCGCACGGCCACCATCCGCAGCCGGCGGACCGGCGCGGGCTCCGCGGCGGCGGCGGCCCCGGGGCGCGGCCGCACGTGGATGCCCATCACCAGCCCGCTCATCCCCGTGTGCGCGTGGTTGGCGTGCATGCCGCCGCCCGCATCGTGCCCGCCCGCCGCGTGCTCCGGGGCGGGCGCGGCGACGGGGCCCAGCGGGCGGTGGGGGATGACGTGCGAGGGGACGTGGCAGTGAAAGAGCCAGTTCCCCGCGCGCTCCGGCACCCAGCGCATGGCCATCCCCGTGAACCCCGGGATCCGCTCCGTCACCGCGCGCCGCCCCGGCACGCCGATGCGCTGCACGGGCGGCACTCCGTCCACCGCATCCACCTGGAAGTAGAAGCCGTGCAGGTGCATGGGATGCACGTCCGGCGAGGCGTTGATCACCTTCCACCGCAGCGTGTCGCCCGCCGTGGCGTCCAGCCGCTCCGTGTGCGGCCACGAGCGGCCGTTGATGGCGAACAGCGACACCTCGGGGACCGCGAAGCCGGCGGAGACCAGCGAGTCCGTCGCGATCTGGATGACGAGCACGCGGTCGTCCGGCACGGCGCCCGGCGGATCCACGATCAGCGCGCCGCTCAGCATCCACCCAAAGCCGGACGCGTTCGTGATGCGGCGGCTGGTGGTCGCGTGGTAGGCGTGGTTGCCGCCGGCGCGGGGCCGGGCGCGCAGCTCGCGCGCCTCGCCCGGCGGCACGACGACGGAATCCGCCGCGCCCCCCAGCCCGGGCGGCAGGCGAAAGGTGAGGGTGTCGCGCGGCAGCGTGTTGGCGATGGAAAGGTGCAGCTCGGTTCCGGCGGGCATGCGCAGCAGGGGCCCCGGCATGCTGGGCGCCTCGCCCGCCTCGGCGAACGCATCCACGGCCACCCCCGGCAGCGAATCGCCGTCCGGGTGCCAGGTGGCCCGCGTGGCGCGCAGCGAGACGCGGAGCACGCCGTCCCGCAGCTCGCCCGCCGGGGCGCGGTTGTCGTTGGGCTGCGCGGGGGAAAGCTGTGCGTGGAGCGGCGCGGCGGCGAGCACCAGCGCGGCGAGGAGCAGGCGGGGGCCCGTGCGCATGATCACCTTTCGTGATCGGGGGGCGTGGCCGGCGGCGAGGAACGGCGGGATGCGATGGGAGGCCGCGCCGGCGAGGCAAGGTGCGCGGCGCGTCGCGGATCCCGCAATGCTTTCCTGCGGATGCGAATTGCCCCGTGCATCGCCGCCGGGTGCGCCGGCGCGGCCGGCGGCGGGATCCGGGCGCTTGCGGGCGCTGTGTACTTCGCGCACTTTGTCGCGGTCCGCATCCTTGCCAACCCCGGCCGCGCGTTGCAGATGGAGACTTCGTATCCAGCGCCCGTAAACCAGCTGCTGTCGCTGGGAATGCCCACCACGTGGCGGGAGGGCTGGCTCGACTACCGTGGAATGGGCCTGTCGGACGAGCACGTGCCGTCCCTCATCCAGATGATGGAGGACCCGTCGCTCGAGTGGGACGCGATGGACGAGGACGCGGACGAGACGCCGTACTGGGCGCCGGTGCACGCCTGGCGCGCGCTGGGCCAGCTGCGGGCGGAGGCGGCCGTGGAGCCGCTGCTGGGCGTGCTGCACCGCGACGAGGACAACGACTGGGCGATGTCGGAGATCCCGGACGTGCTGGGGATGATCGGGCCGGCGGCGCTGGGTCCCGTCCGCGACGCGCTCGCCCGTGCGGCGCGCCACCCCGACCCGTGGGAGGGGGGCTCGCTGGGCACGGCGCTGGAGAAGATCGCCCAGGGTCACCCGGAGGCCCGCGACGAGGCCGTGTCCGTGCTCACGCACCAGCTCAAGGGGTATGGCGCGCAGGACCCGGAGCTCAACGCGTTCCTGGTCACTTCCCTGGTGGAGCTGCACGCCGTGGAGGCGGCGCCGTTCATTGAGGCAGCGTTCGTGGCAGGCGCCGTGGATGAGTCCGTGTCCGGCGACTGGGAAGACATCCAGGTGGAGCTGGGGCTCCTTGCCGAGCGCACCACGCCAAAGCCGCGGTACCGTCTCGGCTTTGATCTTCCCGATCTCCCCAGGTCCGTCGTGCGTCGCGACCCGCCGCCGGTGCACCCCGCGGCCCGGGCGAGCCAGCTGCGCAAGAAGCAGAAGCAGGCGAGCCGGCGCCGTCGGAAGTAGCCGAGGGCGCCCGTCGTTTCATCATCATCGTGGAAGCGTCGAACCGGAGGGCTTTGGCGCATCGTCGCCCGGGAGCGCTCCCCGGCCGCCCGCGGGACCGTGGTGCTTGCGGGTGGCTGTGCACTACGCGCACTTTGTCGCGCGTTCGCATCCTCTCATCCCTCGCCGCGCGTTGCAGATGGAGACTTCGTATCCCGCACCCGTGAACCAGCTGCTGTCCCTGGGCGAGACCGAGGGTGGCGAGTGGCTGGACTACCGCTCGCTGGGTTTGTCGGACGCCCACGTCCCGGTGCTCATCGAGATGCTCCTGGACGAGCGGATTGCCTGGGCCGCGTGGACGAAAGGCGAGGATGAGACGCCTTACTGGACACACGTGCACGTCTGGCGCGCCCTGGGGCAGCTGGGCGACGAGGCCGCGATCGAGCCCCTGCTGCGGCGGCTGGCCCTGGAGCGGGAGAGCGACTTCGCCAACGAGGACATTCCCGAGGCGCTGGGGATGATCGGACCGGCCGCGCTGGGCCCGGTCCGTGATGCGCTGCCCGGTGCCGCGGGTGACGCGGAGCCGTGGAACGCCGTGGCGCTCTCCGAGGCGCTCAAGCAGATTGCCACGCGGCACCCGCACACGCGCGACGAGGCCGTGGCGGCGATGACGGGCCAGCTCCAGGGGTGGCAGAACCAGGGCTTCTACATCAACACGTTCCTGATTTCCAACCTGATCGACCTGCGCGGCACAGAGGCGGCCGGGGCGATGGAGGCGGCGATCGCGGCGCAGAGGGTGGATACGACCGTCACGGGTGATTGGGAAGACGTACAGGTCGCGCTCGGGTTGTTGGCCGAGCGGATCACGCCCCTGCCGGTCCCCGAAGAGCCTGAGTTCGACCCGTGGCTGGACGATTTCGACGTGGCGCCGGCACCTCGCGTTCTG
>DATING010000118.1:0-10849 GCA_035474555.1 Longimicrobium sp.
CGGATCTCGAGCGGCCCGGGCCAGCCTTCCTCGGAGAAGGTCAGCGAATCGTTCGCCGACTACGTGGAAGAAAAGCACCGCAACGGGCATCTCTGATCGAGCCGTCCCGGCCGAAATCCTCACTGAGCCGGCCGTACGTCCTCCGCGGAATCCCCTCTCCCCCTGTGGCACCCGCATGACCAGTACGACCCTTCACGTCCCATCCGACATCACGCTCACCGGCGAGGCGGAGTCCGCGCTCCGGGCCACGTCGGCGCTGGCGGAGCCGGGCGCGTGCGCCAACTGCGGCCTCGCGCGACCGGGCGCCTACTGCGCGACCTGCGGGCAGCGGGGCACGCACGGGCGGCTGACGGTGCCGGCCATCGTGGACCAGGTCGCCAGCGACGTGCTGAACATGGACCGAGGCGTCCTGTTCACGGCGCTGGAGCTCACGCGCCGCCCGGGCGACGCCATCCGCGACTACGTGCAGGGCAAGCGGGTGCGCTACACCGGGCCCGTGAAGTACTTCGTGCTGACGGTCGCGCTCACGACGTTCGCCACCACGCAGCTGGGGATGGTGGACGAGATCGCCGAGGGCATGCTCCACGACGCGCACGGCCCCGCGGCGTTCACGCCGGCCCAGGCCAGCGCCTTCATGTCGCAGTGGATGACGCTGTTCATGGCGCTTGGCGTGCCGTTCACGGCCGCCGTCACGCACCGCGTGTTCCGGCGCGCGGGGATGACGTACGCGGAGCACCTGGTGCTCAACCTGTATTCGTACGGGCACCAGTGCCTGGGGCTCGTCGCTGCCCTTTTGCTCGGCAGCGCGTTTCCGGGGGCGGAGGGCGTGCTGGTGATCACCTGGACGCTCGCCATGACGGCGTACTTTGCCTGGACGTGCGCGCGCTTCTTTCGCGTCTCGCGGCGGCGGGCAGTGCCCCTGGCCACCCTGAGCATGGCGCTGGGGACCCTGGCCTACTTCGCCGCGGCCCTGATCTTCGTCGTGGGGTCCACGTTCGTGGCGCGACTGATCGGCCCTTGAGGCGGTGCGTGCGGTGCTTGCGGCCGAACCGCGGAAGGCCCGCCCTGGCGTACCAGGGCGGGGCTTCTCGTTTCGCGCGGCGGCTTCGACGCCGGATTTGCATTGGGTCGACCACGATGATCCGTGCATCCGCGACGATGTTCATCGCGAGCACCTGCTTTTGCTGGCTGTCCCCTGTAACCTGTCCCCTGTAACCTGCTGTCGGATCAGGGGCTGGAGATGAGCGCGCCGCTGCCGCCGGACGGGCCCGTCGCGCCCGCCGCGCCGGCGCTCCCCACGCGCCCGGCGGGGTGCCGCGCGGCGATGCGGTCGGCGATGACGGTCGCCAGGGCCATGATGGTCTCCTGCGGATTCACGCCGGGCGCCGTGGGGAGGAGCGAGCCGTCCGCCACGTACAGGCCGGGGACGCCGTGCCGCTCGCCGTCCGGCGTGCAGCCGCTGGTCTCCGGGTTCGTCCCCATCCGGCAGGTGCCGTTCACGTGCGCGGAGAGCACGCCCAGCTGGTTGGGGCCGGAGGGGCGCAGGGCCATGGACTTGAGCTCCGCGGGCGAGCGCAGGCGGCAGGCGCGCGCGTGCAGCGTGGACACCTCCTCCGCGCCGGCGGCAAAGTGCATCCGCGCGGCGGCATCCATCCCCCGCAGCAGCTTGCCCCGTTCCGCCGCGCCGAGGCGGTAGCGGATGCGGGCACGGCCGCCGCGGTCCACCATCACGCTCCCCTGCGACGTCATCCGGTCCGCCCCGTCGCGGACCAGGACGATCATGGACGCCATGTTGGAGAGCGACTCCATCAGCCCGCGGTGCGCCGCGCCAAAGCCGGGGAGCGCGGCCGCGCTGAGCGCCGGGTAGAAGGGCGGCGTCTCGATCCAGAAGCCGTATCCATCGCTCCCGCGGACGAACTCGTCGCACACGGTGCTCAGGGGCATGCCCCCCGCGCCGTACATCTCCTGCCCGTAGCGCCCGAAGACGGCCGTGGTGGGATGCAGGCGCAGGAACCGCCCGACGCCCCCGCCGCCCATCCCCGAGCGCTGGAGCAGCGCCGGCGTCCCCACCGCGCCGGCGGCGAGCACGACGATGGGCGCCTCCACCGTCAGCCGGCCGCGCGGGGCGCCGGTCTCGCGGTCCAGCACGGCCGCGTGCACGCGCTTGAGCGGCGCGGCGCCCCCCTGCTCCGCCACCTCCACGCGCTCCACCCGCACGTCCGTGAACAGCCGCGCGCCCCCGGCCAGCGCCGCGGGCACGTACACGTCCGCCGCCGACCGCCGCGCGCCGTAGCGGCACCCCAGCCCGCAGAAGCCGCTGCGCACGCACTCATGCGCGTTCACCTTGATGGCGTGCGCGCTCCACCCCAGGGCCCGCGCGCCGGCCAGCAGCGCGCGGTTGGGCGGGTTGTGCGCGTCGTCCGGCACCAGGCGGGTGTGCGTCTCTTCCTCCACCCGGTCAAAGACGGGCGCCAGGTCCGCGGGGCGCATTCCGCTGGCGCCGTGCTCCGCGGCCCACTCGTCCAGCACCCAGTCCGGCGTGCGGAGCATCACCAGCCAGTTGACCGTGGTCCCGCCGCCCACGGCGCGCCCTTGCAGCAGGGGAAAGGCGAGGTCCTCCGTGGCGCGCGTGCCGGCCTCGGCGTACAGGCGCGCCGTCATCTCCCCCTCGCGCTCCGTGAACTGCTCGGGGCGCCAGTATCCGCCCTCCTCCAGCAGCACCACGTCGTGCCCCGCCTCGGCCAGGCGCGCGGCCACGACGGCCCCGCCCGCGCCGGAGCCCACCACGCAGACGCCGGCGCGCACGCGGGTCTCGCTGCGCAGGCGCGTGCCTTCGATGATGCTGCTGACGGTGGGATCCGTGAGCAGGTCCAGCTGGGGGCGGATGGGGATGATGCGCGCCGCCCGCGGCCCCACGTCCTGCCGCGCCACGGGCTCGTCGTCGCGGGCCCGGCCGGGGAGCGGGCCCTCCCACGGGAACTCGGGGGCGCGCGTGTGCAGCGGGCCCCGGTAGCCGATGCCGGCGTAGCTGGCCGGATCGGCGTAGTGGGACGAGAGGATGAGCCGGCGCAGGGCCTGGAACGCCGTGCGGAACAGGGGGAGCGGGCTCACCTCCCACCGGCGCAGCCACGCGTCCTGGCGCTCCGCCGGCAGGTCCGCGAAGCCGCGGGGGCGCAGCGCGTTCAGCAGGCCGGCGGCGGGCGAGTCCATCATGGCCAGCAGCCCGCCCACGCGCCGCGCGGGCTCGGCGTCCATGCCGTCCAGCCGCACCTCCACGGTGCGGGCCAGGCGCGCGGCGGACGGGTCCGGATCGTCCGACAGGGGCACCATCCGCCTGCACAGGGCGACCAGCGTGGCTTGCTGCCGCGGGGTGAGCATCAATCCGGTTGTGTGGGGCGCGATCGGCTGCGGGAGGGTTCCACAAGCTTGCGGTGCACCAGGCCGTTTGTCAACGCGCGGCGCGGTGGATGGGCATCCTCCGATCCGCATCCACCGATTCTCCCAAACTGCCCATTCGCAAGCAGATACGTGATCTGTGACGGGCCCGCATCTTGCACCCTCGCGGCACTCCGCCCCGCCGCGGGGCGGGCCTGGAAACGGCAAAACCGTACGCAAGGGAGTGGATGATGAACTACGGACGGGACTACGGAAACCGGAACTTCCTGGATCGCGCGGCCCACACGGTGCGCGGCTGGCTCGGCAACCGCGGCGGCCACTCGGGCTACGACGACGGCTACGGCGGCGGCATGAACCGCGGCGGCTGGGACGAGAGCCACGGCGGCTACCGCGAGATGGGCGACGTGAGCTACCGCGGCGGGATGGACCCCGGCTACGGCGCCACCAACTGGACGGGCCGCAACGCGGACTGGAACCGCGGCGCGGGCGGCGGATGGGGCCGGGGCGGCGCGCAGGAGTACCGCACGGGCGGGTACCAGCCGCAGCACGGGTCGTGGGACGTGGACTGGGACGACGACGACCGCACCATGCCGCAGAGCGGGATGAACCGCGGCGGGATGATGGGCGGCGGCATGTCACGGGGGATGATGGGGAGCGGCGGCGGCCGCTACGACCGCGGCTACATGGAGGGCCGCGACACCATGGGCCGCGGGATGCAGGGCGGGATGAACCGCGGCTATGACCGCGACGACTACCGCCGCGACTACCGCCAAGGCGGCGGGATGAACGCGGGCGGGATGGGCTACGGCACCGGCATGGGCCACGACGCCGACCTGGGAGATGCCGGCGGCGGGACGATCGGCAACTACGGCGCGTACGGCGGCTACGGGATCGAGCGGTTCCGCAGCGGCAGCGCGGGCGGCGTGCCCACCGGCCAGTACTGGACCGGCTACGGCCACGGCGGCCCCTACCGCGGCTGATCCGCGGGACGGCAGCGGCGGTGGATGAAGGCGGCGGGCCCGGAGCATTCCGGGCCCGCTGTTTTGCATCCGCAGACGGATTCGGGACTCGTCGCGTGCAGCCGGCTCCGCGACGGAGCGGATAAATCCGCCGCTGGGAAAGCCATAAGCCCTGTCTCGGCTCGCTGCGCTCGCCGAACAGGGCTTCAACTGCTTCAACGACGACGGACACCGCTGCGTCGCAGACCCGTCACTCTGCCTTGCGGCGCCTCGGCTTCTTCGCGGGGTCAGGATCCGGGGCGGAAGGCACGTCATCCAGGCCGGCATCCTCGAGCCCCATCGCATCCTCGAACCCGATCGCATCCGCCAGCGTGAGCGGCGCATCGGACGAATCCGGCGGGGAGGGCGGCGCATCGTCCTCGAGTTCGGGCTCGGGCTCGTCGAAGAGGCCGAGCACGCCGGGGACGGGTTTGCGCGCCTTCCGCGGCTTGGGCGCGGGCGGCGGCGGCGGGGCGGCGGGCTCGGCGAGGAAATCGACCTCGGCGCCGTCGGCATCCAGCGAGCGGTAGGCGGCGCGGCGGTCGCGCTTCAGGAAGCCGAGCGCGGTCCGCACCTGCTCCGGCGCCAGCCCGGCATCCGCCAGGTCCACCAGCAGCTCGCGGAAGGGCACACGTCGCCCCGCGTGCTGCGCGTACAGGTCGTCCGCCACGCCGCGCAGGTCGGGGCCGCGCGGCACCTCGATCTCGAACGGCGCAGCCTCCAGGCCGAACAGGTCCAGCAGCGAGGGCGGCTCCTCCGGCGCGGCTGGCTCGGACACCCGCGGCGGGATCGACCGCGGCGAACTCGCGGCAGGCGGCGGGCTGGCAACGGACGGCGCGCGGGACGGCGCCGGTGCGGACGCAGGGCTCGCGGGCGCCGGCGAATCATCGGCAGAGGCCGCGGGCGCCGGCGTATCAAGACCAGTAGCGGGCGTCGCGGACGGATCCGGATCGGCAGAGGGCGCGGCGGGATCCCCCGATGGATCCGCATCGGCCGACACGGCTCCGGCGGACGACGCGACTTCGGCGGATGGCGCGGCTTCGGCGGATGGAGCGACTTCGGCGGACGGCGCGGCTTCCGCAGCCGGGAGAATTTCCGGGGACGGCGCGGGTTCCGGAGCCGGCAGGATTTCCGAGGACGGCGCGGCGTCGGGGAGCGGAACCGTCGCGGGCGCGTCGGGCTTCGTCTCGGCTGCTTGGGCGACGGGCTCCGGCGCGGCGGGCGGGGCAGCCTGCGCAGCGGCCTTGCGTCCCGCGGACTTCTTGGAGGGCGCGGGGAGCGGCGCGCCCCCATCCACCACGGCGCCGTTGAGCTCCAGCGCGTGCTCGGGATGCGGGGTGGAGAGGAGCACGTGCACACCGGCACCGCCCGCGCCCTCCAGCCGCGCGGCGCGGGCGATGCGCTCCTCGCCGCCGTTGCCGAGCATCCCCCGCAGGCGCTCCACGGCGGCGGTGAGCGCGGCCTCGTCTCCGCCGGCGCGGGCGGCCTCGCGCCAGGCGAGCAGCCACCCGTGGCGCTCGTCGGCAAAGAAGGCGGAGCAGCCTTCCACCACGCGGCGCAGGTGCGGCGGAAAGTCCGCCAGCGGGCCGCTGAACTTGCCGGCACGCACGAAGTCCTCCTGCGGAAAGCGGATCAGCAGGTCCGCGCCGGACAGGTCCGCCAGCAGCTCCAGCACCATCCGCGGCACCGCCCGGGCAGAAAGCGGCGCCAGCCGAACCAGCGCCGGCCCGTCCGCGATCTCCTCCGCCAGGCGCGAGGCGACGGACGCGAATGGGGCCTCCACCAGCACGATCTCGCCGGGCGCGGCGCCGGCGGGCGTGGACGTGCGGCGCGGATCAGCACCGGCGCGGCGCAGGTCGTCTTCCAGGCGCCCCAGCAGGCCGGGATCCTCCTCCACCAGGACGATGCGCGCCCCGCCGCCCAACGCCTCGTCCGCCGCGCGCAGGAACGCCGCGGCCGGCGGCTGGGCGGGAATGCCGCGCAGGGCCGCGCGCTGCAGGTCCGCCCCCGCGAAGCCGTCCACCAGCCAGGGCGCGGGCGCATCCGCGGCGTCGTCCGCGCGGGCCTGCATGCGCGCGGCGCTCCGGGCCCAGCGCGCGGCGTACTCGCCCGCCACGGCGCAGGCGAGCGTCTCGACGTCTGGAAGGCGGGAGCGGGTCACGGCGGTGGCGGATGAGGATCGTGGCGACAGACCGGTAGGTTACTCCCGCATAAAATCCGAAGCAAGGGATGCACCCGTATTTCCGCTAGGATATGCAGGATTCGGTGCGTCGCCAGCCGCCTCCCTCCCCGGCGCTCCGACGGAGGAAGCGAGGGATGAGAACCGATCGACAGGTGTGGATACGCGGGATACGATGCGCGGGCGGAGCGCCCCCCTCCCCGACCCTCCCCCACAAACTGCGTGGGGGAGGGAGAACGGCACAGCGACGCATGAGGGGAGACGGGGGCTTCGGGTGTCTTCCTCTGCACGGGCGGGCATGTCGCGGGCGGGAATCCGTCCGGGGATCCGGCCACGAGCGGGGGCGGAGCAGATTCCCCGGTCGCGCGCGGAGGCCGTGCACGGACGGAGTGCCGTCAGGCGCTCCCTCGGAATGACAGTTCGGGGCACGGGCCGGGTTCTCTCTGGCCCGTACAGGGCAGGTGGCGCGAAATGGGTCTCCCCCTCTCCCGTACGGGGATGGCACCCGAGGGTGCAGACAGGCCGCGTACGGGAGAGGGGGCCGGGGGGTGAGGGCCCCGCGTGATCCCGGCGGACCGGGCGCCGTTGCGTGAGGGATGCGCGCCCGCAGGGCCGAGACCCCGAAGCAGGACGGCACAGCAGTATCGTGCCGGCATGCGCAGGGGGCTCGGCGCCGTTGGCAACAGTTGTATCGTTGCCTACGGCGCGCGCAGCCCGACCCGGAGCGAAGCGGAGGGGCACGCCCACACACGCCGTCGTCGTTCGCGGCCGTTCCGGAATCCGTCCCCGTTCGCTATGATCCCCCGAATGCACGCCTATATAACAACGAGAGCAACGTGACGGACGCGGATCTGCCGATCGTGGTGGTGGGGGCCGGGGCCGCGGGGACGCTGGCGGCGATCTTCGCGGCGGCCGGCGGGCGGCGCACGCTGCTGCTGGAACGCACGCGGGACGGCGGCCGCAAGATCCTCATCAGCGGGGGCGGTCGGTGCAACGTGCTGCCCTCGGAGGTGAGCGCGGACCGGTACTTCACGGAATCGTCGCGCAACTCGCTCAAGAAGATGCTGCTCTCCTGGCCCCTGGCCCAGCAGCGCCGCTTCTTCGAGGAGGAGGTAGGACTGCCGCTGGCCCTGGAGCCGGAGACGGGAAAGCTGTTCCCGGAATCCAACCGGGCGCGCGACGTCCGCGACGGGCTGCTGGGGCTGGCGCACCGGCGGGGGGCGGAGATGCGCTTCGGCACCCGGGTCGTGGGGATGCGGCCGCCGACCGATGCGGAGCCGTGGAAGGTGCTGGTGGACGGCGGGGAGGAAATCGCGGCGGCGGCGGTGATCCTGGCGACGGGCGGATTGTCCGTGCCGGCGACGGGGAGCGACGGGACGGGGCTGAACATCGTGCGGCAGCTGGGGCATTCGCTGCACGAGACGTACGCGGCCCTCACGCCCCTGACGGCGAACCCGGCCGTGCACGCGGGGCTGGCCGGGGTGTCGCTGGAGGTGACGCTGGACGCGCCGCTGGACAAGGGGAGCCTCCAGTCGACGGGCGGTTTCCTCTTCACCCACCGCGGATACAGCGGGCCCACGGCGCTGAACGTGTCGCACCTGGCCGTGCGGTCCGCGCACGACCCGGCGCGAAGGCAGCCGATCTACGCGCAGTGGACGGCGATGGACGTGCGGGCGTGGGAGGCGCTGCTGCTGGAGGCCGGACCGGGCACCATTGGATCGCTCGTGCGGCGCCAGCTGCCGCAACGCCTGGCGGACACGCTGCTGGACGAGTGCGGCGTGGATCCGGAGCGCACGCGGTCGCAGCTGCGACGCGACGAACGGGCGCGGCTGGTGGAGGCGCTGGCCCGCTACCGCCTGCCGTGGACGGGCGACGAGGGATACAAGAAGGCGGAGGTGACGGGCGGCGGGGTACCGCTGGGCGAGGTGGACCCGCGCACGGGAGAGAGCCGGGTGGTGCCGGGACTGTTCCTGTGCGGCGAGATCCTGGACTGCTTTGGACCCATCGGCGGATACAACTTCTTCTGGGCGTGGGCGACGGGCCGGGCCGCGGGGCTGGGCGCGGCCGCGTCGCTCGAATCCTCTCCGAACGCATGACGAGCATCGATCCATCGTCCGCGGCCGGCACGCCCGCGGAGGCGAACGAGGCGGAGCGGCGGCTGCGGGCGGAGTTCCCCGTGGTGGTGGAGTGGCCGGTGGCGTGGGCGGAGATGGACTACTTTCGCCACGTGAACCACGCGCGCTACTTCACCTACTTCGAGAGCGCGCGGATCCAGTACCTGGACCGCATCGGCTTTCGCGAGCTGACGGAGGCGCGGCAGACGGGGCCCATCCTGGCCAGCACGCAGGCGCGCTACCGGCGGCCCGTCACCTATCCCGACACGGTGGTGGTCGGCGCGCGGGCCACGGAGGTGGGCGAGGACCGGTTCACGCACGAGTACCGGCTGGTGAGCCGCGCCCTGGCGGACGTGGCGGCGGAGGGGACGGCGCTGCTCGTCTCCTACGACTACGCGTCCGGCCGCAAGACGCCGCTGCCGGACGAGGTGCGCGCGGCCATCCAGGCGCTGGAGCGCGGCATCCCCCGCTGATCCACGGACTGAAACCGGCCGGGTGCACGTTCGTAGAGATCCGCACGAGCCGCCATCCGCGTACCCCTCCCGCAGAGACGATGGACACCCTGACGGACACCGCCCCGGCCCCGGCCCGCGCACTGGACGCGCCGGCCCCTGCCCCGCTCGTGGCGAGCCCACATCCGGGCGCGTTCCTGTACCTGGACCGGCGCGGGTGGATGGCGATGGCGGGAATCTGCGCCGCTGCGGTGGGGATCGGCTTCGCGATGGGCAAGGACCTGCACCGGTCGCCGCTCATCCCCGTGGTGCTGGCGGCGGCGATGACGGTGTCGCTGGCTCGCGCGGGCTGGGGCTGGCTGCGCGGCCCCGCGCGCCGGGCGCGGCTGCGCGAGGGCGCGCTCTCCCACGTGGACGCGTACGGCGGGGGCGTCTACGGGACGGGCGCCGGGATCACGCTGCTGGTCCTTTCCGCGGCCTCGCTGCGGGAGGAGTGGGCGCGGGCCGGGGGGTGGACGGACTTTCTGCGCGGGATGACGTGGGATTTCTGGATGGGGTTCAGCGGCGAATCCATCGCCAACGCCGTGCAGGCGGGGATCTGGCCCATCGACTGGTACACGAAGCACGGGCTGGTGGCGGCGCTGCTCGTGGGCGCGGCGGCGTGGGCGGGGGACGCGCTGGCGGCGGGGTGGCGACGGCGGGACCCGCTGGCCGCGGTGGATGCGGGGACGCCGGCGGGCGAGGTCCGGACCGACGGGCGGAGCGCCGCGATGGACGCTTCCGCGTGAGGGTCCGGCGCGCCCGGGCCGTGGGGAAGCGGCGAATCTGGATGTAAGGCGCTGCCCGACAAGCGGTTCCGAGTTTCCTGAAGATTCGGATAACCCGTTGTGGCAGGCACCGTTCGGCGTTATCTTGCAGAGCGTTTCGGCACGGGGAGTGCATGGTGCCGAACTATGGACGGACTTTCGACGCGGATTGCCGCGGTACTTTCTGTTTCCCGACTGGGGGAGGTAAACATGCCGTTTGGTCTTGGTTTTGGCGAGCTGGTCCTGATCTTCGGCGTGCTGCTGCTCCTGTTCGGGGCCAAGCGCCTCCCGGAGCTGGCCGGCGGGATGGGCAAGGGAATCCGCGACTTCAAGCGGGCCGTGAACGGGCTGGACGAGGGGTCCATCCAGGCGAACTCGGAGCAGAACTACCTGCAGACGCCCCCGGCGCCCGCGCAGGTGCCCGCCGCCACCGCGGCGCCGGCCCAGGCCGCCCCCGCCCAGAGCGAGACGGCGACCGTCTGATCCAATCGCCCCACGGAGCGCAGACGCGGCCCCCGGCATTCGTGCCGGGGGCCGCGTTTTCGTCCACCATCTTCCCGGCCCGCGGAGCGCTCCCGGCCTCGAGCAGGAAGGCGTGGTGGGTGCCGGGACGAACGGGGATCGCGCCGGCAGCGGAGCGCCCCCCTCCCCGACCCTCCCCCACAAACTGCGTGGGGGAGGGAGAACGACACGGCGGCGGACGCAGGCATCACGCTGGGGCGAGTTCCGGGGGGAGATTCCTCGGAATGACAGTCCCTGCCGAACCGGAGTTTCTCCCCCTCTCCCGTACAGGGCAGGCACCCGAGGGTGCAGAGAGGTGGCGTACGGGAGAGGGGGCCGGGGGGTGAGGGCCCCGGCGGAGCCCGGCGGACCGGATGCCGTTGCCGTTGCGTGAGGGATGCGC
>DATING010000119.1:0-2695 GCA_035474555.1 Longimicrobium sp.
GAACTCGGAAGTGAAAACCCGCTGCGCGGATGGTACTGCCGGGGCCACCCGGTGGGAGAGTACGGCGCCGCCGGCCTTCTTTATGACAAACGCCTGTCCTGATCCTCGTGATCAGGGCGGGCGTTTGGCGTTCCCGCAGGTCACCTCTCACGGGCTGAGCTCGTGGGCCGGCGGCGGGATCTCGGCGCGGGCGGGGCGCCCCCCTCCCCGGCCCTCCCCCACAAACAGCGTGGGGGAGGGAGGTGGGGTCCGGCGCGGGCGCGAGGGAGATCGCGGGGGCGAGGGGCGGAGAGGGGCGGCGAGAGCGAATGAATTCGCGGCTTCGACATCACACCGTCGGCCTCCGCCGACACCAACGACGGTCCTCGCCGGGAGCTCTGGCGCTGCGCATGGAGGTGGCGGTGCAGTCCGCGAAGGCGGACTTCGTGATGTGCGAGCCGCGGTTTCAACCGCCTGGACGGAGAGCCGGTGGATCGGCACGTAGACCTGGTCATACGTGGCCTGTCGTTCATCCGCAGAAGAAAACAGCCCCGCCCCCGGCGCCATTGTCCGGGGGCGGGGCTGTTCGGGTCGTTGCAGGCTGTAATCTGTAACCTGTCCCCTGTAACCCGCAGTTCAGTCGGGCCGTGTTCCGCCGACCGCCGGATCCCCCTTGCTCTCGCCGCCGCGCTCGCGGACCACGACGTTCTCGCTGTCCGGGTGCTGCTCGCTGGGCGTGTTCACCTGGCGCTGACGGTCCTCGGGAACGCCGGCCACCTTCTGGCCGTGGCCGCCGGGGCGCTTGTCGTTCTCCTCCATCCCGGGCGCCGAGAACGAGGGGCCGCCGCCGGGGGCGTCCTCGAAGCCGGCTTCGGCGAACATCTGCTCGCCGAGCGGATCGTCGTTCTCGATCTCCTCGGGGTCAAAGCTCGGGTCGATGTTGCGCTTGGTCATCCGATCTGCTCCTGCGAATGTGGATGATGATGGATCAGCGACGCGGCCCCAGCCGCGGCTGGATGGTGGTTCCCACGTCGTAGCCCCGCGACCGCGCCCACTCCCGCAGGGCGCGGTCGCCGCCCTGGCCGTACTGCGGGCTCTGGCGGGGCGGCATGCGGTGCTCCGGCATCGGCGGGCGCCCGTAGTCGCCGCCGTAACGGTGCGCCACGTTGCCACGGTAGTAGTCGTGCTCGTAGCGGCGGGCGTCCTCCGCCAGCCCGTACGACCACTGGCGCGGCGTGTCCTGGTACGGGATGAATCCCGCGAGGGGATCCCAGCCGGTCCAGCGCAGCATGGGGTCCCAGCCGAAAGGGGTGAACATCCCCGGCCCGTTCATCCCCATCCCGGGCGCGCGGCCGTACGCCATCTCCTGCGTCCACCCGCGGTCGTACCGCCCGCGCATGGGCGCGTCGTATCCGCGCCCCCCGGCAGCCCCGTACCCGTACCCGGTCGTGTGCCCGCGGCCCTGCGCGGGCCCCTGCCGTCCGCCGAAGTCGCCTCCGTATCGGCTGGCCGGCATCCATCCGCGGTCGTAGCGGTTGCCTCGCATGCGAAAGCTCCTCTCCGTTCGGGATCGCGTTCCAGGGGTGCTTTCGCAATCTCCGTGCGTGCGCGGAGAGGAACGGCGGTTGCACGGTGAGTGCCCGGGCCGTCCGCGCGGTGGCGGCAAGTGCATGCGGGACAGGGAATAGCGATGTTGTTGCTGATGTGGATGGGACTAAGCGCGGTGCTGCTGCTGGGGCTGACGGTCTGGGTCACCCATCAGCTGACGTCGCTGCCGTATGCGCCGGAGTGCCCCACGTGCCGCGCGGTGACCACGCACCGCGTGCGGGTGTCGCGGATGGACCGCCTGCTCACCCGCCTGGGCAACGCGGACAACCGCCGCTGTGCCCGCTGCGGATGGAACGGCCGCATGCGCTGGCGCCTCGCCGAGGAACGCGTGCGCCGGCGGGACTGAGCGCCACCGGCTTCTCCTTCTCTCGCCGCTTCCGTGCGCCCTGCGGAGGCGGCCTTCACCGGAACTCCGGAACTTCCCGTCTCCCGCCCGAGTACGCCGGGCGGGTTTTTCGTGCGTCAGCCCTGACGGGAGGAATGAGATGCACCTGCGGATACCGGGAGTCGTGCTGTTCGCCCTGCTGGCCGCCGCGCCCCCGATGCGCGGGCAGCCGGCGGACGCCCTCAACCGCGTCCCGTTCGACTCGTTGGGCCTGGCGGCCGACGCGGAGCCCCTCCCCGCCCGGCGCCTGCGCGGAATGGGCAACTGCGGCGCGCATCCCACGGTGGTGATTGCCGACACGGCGGACCTGCGGCGCCTGCGGGCGTATCCGCCCTGCGCCGCCGCCCCCTTCCCGGAGCTGCCGGGCCGCACGCTCGTGGGCGTGTCGGTGATGGGCGACTGCCACCTGGTACCGGCTGACGGCGTTCCGCTCCGAGCATCGGCGCGAGTACCGCGTGCGGTTGCAGCGGCGGTACGGTGGCTGCCGAGCCGGCGGATCGGCGGATGCCTGGCTGGAGCTTCCCCCGTTGCCGCCGGGGTGGACCTTGGGCTTCACGGACGAGCCGCTGGATCGCGACGTGGACATCGACATGCTCGACCCCGAGTGGACGTACATTCGCGACCGCGGCGACGGGTCGTGAGCCTCCGTGCGAATCTCCATCCCCTCCCATTGCACGCATCACTGTAACCTGTCCCCCGTCCCCCGTCCCCCGTCCCCTGTAA
>DATING010000120.1:0-3135 GCA_035474555.1 Longimicrobium sp.
CTGGCTGATGGCGGCGGCGCCGATGAAGTCGTTGTCGATCGTCACCTGCGGGCACGCCTCGAGGCAGCTGCCGCACGTGATGCACGTGGACAGCTTGTACATCACCGAGTGATCCGCCGGGGACTGGCGCGGACCGGGGCCCAGGTTGTGCGTGCCGTCGATGGGGATCCACCCCTTGACGCGCTTGAGCGCCTCGAACATGCGATCGCGGTTCACCGACAGGTCGCGCGTGACGGGGAACTTCTTCATCGGCTCCAGGGTGATGGTGGCTTCCCCGTTGCCGACGATGCGATCGATGAGCGCGGAGCACGCCATGCGCACCCGGCCGTTGATGTTCATGGCGCAGCTGCCGCACACCTCTTCCAGGCACGCGGCGTCCCAGATGACCGGGGCCACCTTGCGCCCGTCGGTGGTGACGGGGTTGCGCTGGATCTCCATGAGACAGGAGACGACGTTGGCTCCCGGGCGGTAGGCGATGCGGAACTCGTCGTAGTGCCCCTGCTGATCCGGACCGTCCTGGCGCCAGATGCGGAAGGTGACGTGCTTGGTCGTGTTGCTGACAGGCGCTTGCGTCGTGGTCGCGTGGTCCATGTCGTTCCCTCTCTGCTCAGGCGTACCAGCGCGGCTCGGGGTCGAGCACGGGCGTGGGGATGTCCTCGTAGCTGATCTGCGGCGACTCGGGCGAATAGGACGCGAGCGTCGCCTTGGCCCACTTCTCGTGGCGCTTCTTCCACAGCCCCATCCAGTTGGCGTCCTGCGTGGGGTCCTTCGAGGCGGGCTCGGGCAGCGAGAAGTCCGGCTTGTAGTGGGCGCCGCGGCTCTCGTCGCGCATCAGCGCGCTCTTGGTGATGACCTCGGCCAGCTCGAACATGTTCCAGAGCTGGTTGGCGTAGGAGATGCTGCGGTTGGCCACGTTGCCCGTGTCCAGCGCGTTGATGTTCCTCCAGCGCTCCTTGAACTCGCGGATCCGATCCAGCGTCTTCTGCAGCCGGTCGTTGTAGCGCACGACGGTGACGTTCTCCGTCATGATGTCGCCGAGCTCCTTGGTGAGCCCGTACGCGTTCTCCTTGCCGTCCATCTTCTTGATGGAGGCGAAGCGCTCCTCCCAGAACTTCTTCGCCTCGGCGAAGTGCTTCTGCAGGTCCGCGTCGGTGGCGCTCTTGGTGTTGTTCTTGGCGAACGACGCCATGGCCGGGCCGCTGAGCATGCCGGCGTAGATGCAGGACAAGAGCGAGTTGGCGCCCAGGCGGTTGGCGCCGTGGTAGGCGTACTCGGCCTCGCCCGCGGCGTACAGGCCGGGGATGCGCGTGGTGTGGTTGACGGGGCTGCCCACCAGCGGCGTCTGCGTCTTGGAGTCCGCCTCGAAGGACACGTGCAGGCCGCCCATCGAGTAGTGCATGCCCGGGAAGATCTGCATGGGCACGTGGCGCGGATCATCTCCCACGAACTTCTCGTAGATCTCCATCACGCCGCCGAGCTTCTCGGTGAGCTTGGCCGCGGGGATGTGCGTGACGTCGAGGAACACGGCGTCGCGACCGCCGATGCCCAGGCCCAGCTCGCGGCACACGGTGAAGATCTCGCGCGTGGCCACGTCGCGCGGCACGAGGTTCTTGTACTTGGGGTACTTCTCCTCGAGGAAGTAGAAGCGCTCGCTCTCGGGGATCTGCCGGGGATCGCGCGTGTCGCCCTTCTTGCGCGGCACCCACACGCGGCCGCCCTCGCCACGCACCGACTCGCTCATCAGGCGCAGCTTGTCCTCACCCGGAATGGAGGTGGGGTGCACCTGGATGAACTCGCCGTTGGCGTAGATGGCCCCCTCCATGTACGCACGGCCCGCGGCGGTGCCCGTGTTGATGATGGAGTTGGTGGAGCGGCCGAACACGATGCCCGGACCCCCGGTGGCCAGGCACACGGCCTCGGCGGGGAAGGTGCGGATCTCGTTGGTGCGCAGGTCCATGGCCACGCTGCCGATGCACCGGCCCGTGCCGTCCTTCACCGTGCCGAGCCACTCCCAGTGCTCGTACTTGGTGACGCGGCCCTCGGACTCCCAGCGGCGCACCTGCTCGTCCAGCGCGTAGAGCAGCTGCTGGCCGGTGGTGGCACCCGCGAAGGCGGTGCGGTGGTGGAGCGTGCCGCCGAAGCGACGGAAGTCGAGCAGACCCTCGGGCGTGCGGTTGAACGTCACCCCCATGCGATCCAGCAGGTAGATGATGCCGGGGGCCGCGTAGCACATGCCCTTCACGGAGACCTGCTCGGCGAGGAAGTCTCCGCCGCGCAGCGTGTCCTTCACGTGGATGTCCGGGCTGTCACCCTCCCCCTTCGTGTTCACCGCGCCGTTGATGCCTCCCTGGGCGCAGACCGAGTGGGAACGCTTGACCGGCACGAGCGACAGGATGTCGACCTGGTGCCCCGCTTCGGCCAGCTTGATGGTGGTCATCAGCCCGGCGAGTCCGCCGCCCACCACCGTGAATCGCGCTGCTGCTGCCATGCTGCGTCTCCTTGGTGACCTTGAGAGCCCGTCGCCGGGTTCACGCGCCGGCGCCGCCGCCCGTCTTCGCGAGCGCGGGAAACCGGACCTCTCAGTGCAGTGCTACGGCAAGTTAACTGGTGGATTCAGCAAGCCGCAAAGATTACCGGATCACGGAGAATAAGCGCGCTCCATCACCGGCATCAGCCGCGCTCCGCCCGGCCCCGCGGGGGACGTCCTTCTCGTCCCACGGGGGCGGCCAGGCGGAGCGGAGGCGCTCGGCGGTTACAGCTTGACGCTCTCGACGGTCTTCTTCACCGAGTCGTAGGAGCGGGCCAGCTCGGCCTTCTCCGCCTCGTTGAGCTCCACGGTGTGGATCTTCTCCACGCCGCCCGCGCCGATCTGCACCGGCACGCCGAAGAAGACGCCGCTGATGCCGTACTGGCCATCGAGCATGGCGGCGGCCGGGAGCACGCGCTTGCGGTCGAGCAGGAAGCTCTCGGCCATGGAGATGGAGCTGGCGGCGGGCGCGAAGTAGGCGCTGCCCGTCTTGTACAGGCCCACCAGCTCGGCGCCGCCCTTGCGGGTGCGGTCGATGATGGCGTCCAGCTTGTCCTTGGCGATGAGCTGGGTGAGGGGCACGCCGCCCACGGTGCTGTGGCGCACCA
>DATING010000121.1:0-3190 GCA_035474555.1 Longimicrobium sp.
GGGGTCCGGGTGACGTTGTAGACGACGGTGCGCAGTGCCATCAGCCCCCTCCTCCCATGCCGCCGAACTGTCCCTGCTCCGCCGCGTCCGCCGGGCTGAACGGGTCGGGGATGGACTGGCCCAGCGCGTGGGCCATCTCCAGCTCCGCCGGCGAGTAGTGGTCCTCGGTCTTCATGCTCAGCGCGCGGCGGGTCTGCTCGGCGCGGCTGAAGCGGCCGCGAAGCGGAAAGTCCTTCCGCAGCGGGTGACCTTCGGCGTAGTTGTACGGCATCAGAATGCGGCGCAGGTCCGGGTGTCCCCGGAAGACCACGCCGAACATGTCGTAGACCTCGCGCTCCAGCCAGTCGGCGGCGCGCCACAGAAAGAAGACGGTGTCGATCTCCAGCGCGTCCAGCGGCAGCTCGCACTTCACGCGCAGGTTCAGCTTGCGCTGGATGGACCACAGCTGGTAGACCACCTGGATCATCCGCCCGCCGCCGTAGTCCACCGCGGTCAGGTCCTGAAGAAAGTCGTACCCCTGCTGGTCGCGCAGCCACCCCAGGATCTCGGCGGCGCGCTGGGGCGGGATGTAGACGATGTGCTCGTCGCCCGCCACCAGCTCGTGCCGCAGCACGCCCGTGCCGAACTCCGCCCGCAGCGCGTCCACGCTGGGGTGCGGCGGCAGGTCGCCCGCCCGCGGCGGCGCGCCGTCGTCCGGCGCGTCGCTGGGGGCCGGGCCCTGGTCCAGGGAGTCGAGTCCCTTCTTGAAGCCGTCGTTGCTCATGTCAGGTGCACAGAAGTGCCCAGGATCAAGTGCCCAGTGCCCAGGAACGGCCCCGCTGGGCACTTGAACCTGGGCACCTGAACCTTTCGTTTTCTCACGGGCTTCGGTCCGAGACGCGGACGACGGCCCCCGTGCTCACCAGCCCGCTCGCGCGGTTCTGGTTGGTGCTGTTGCCGAACGGCAGGGTGATGCGGTCCACCACCTCGCGCGGCAGGTAGCTCCCCGTCTCGGGAAGCATGTCCACCGCGTTCCACTCGTCCTCGCTCGTGGGCGCCGACTGCTTGATCTTCTCGTGGATCAGCAGGATCCCGTACATCAGCCCCTCGGGGCGGGGCGGGCAGCCGGGAACGTACACGTCCACGGGGATGATGGTGTCGATGCCCTGCACCATGCTGTACACGTCGAACACCCCACCCGACGACGCGCAGGCGCCCATGCTGATGCACCACTTGGGCGACGGCATCTGCTCCCAGATCTTCTTGAGCACGGGGGCCATCTTGTAGCTCACCCGGCCCGCGCAGATCAGCAGGTCGGCCTGGCGCGGGCTGAAGCTCATGCGCTCCATGCCGAAGCGGGCCAGGTCGTAGCGCGTGGCGGCGCTGGCCATCATCTCGATGGCGCAGCACGCCGTGCCGAACGGCATGGGCCACACCGAGTTGCGGCGCGCCCAATTGACCACGGCGTCCAGCCGCGTGGTCAGAAAGCCGGGCTGGCCACTGAACAGGTTGCCTTCTTCCTGGGTGGCGGGCTGGATGGCGCCCGGCAGTCCCTGGTGCACCGAAAGCCCGCGGGCGTCCACGGGCTGCGGGCGATGCTCCTGGATGGGTCCGTCGTTCAATCCCATTCCAGCGCTCCTTTCTTCCATTCGTAGATCAGGCCCACCGTGAGGATGAACACGAAGATCCCCACGGAGGCGAAGCCGGCCCAGCCCAGACCGCGCGCCTGCACGGCCCACGGAAGCAGGAACACCGTTTCCACGTCGAAGACGATGAACAGGATCGCCACGACGTAGAACTTGACCGAGAAGCGCTCGCGCGTGCTTCCCAGGGGTGTCATGCCGGACTCGTACGGGCTGCTCTTGCTCTTGGTGGCGCGTCCGGGGCTGAGCACCTGCGACAGCACCACCATCCCGATGGCCTGCGCCACCGAGAGCACCAGCAGGATGAGCACCGGGATGTACGGCTGAAGCATCGGCCTGGGCCTATCCCAACGGGTAGTTTGTGAAAACGTTCACTTGCTTGGAGCCGCGCCAAGATACTGCCCCGTGACACGTGGGTCAAGCGACCGCGGGGACACCAGCGGCCCCTTGCCGCCCCGTGCGCGCGGGGGTAGGTTCCGGCCCGTCTCCATGCACCTGGCGCCGCCCCATACACCCGTACGGGGTACGGGTTTCGGGCCTGCCGCGCCGGGGCTCTCCCCGCCCTTCAAGACCCATTCCCGCACCGCCCATGAGCATTCGCTCCGACCGCTGGATTCGCCGGATGGCGAGCGAGCACGGGATGATCGAGCCGTTCGAGAACGCGCAGGTGCGGCAGGGCACCATCAGCTACGGCGTGTCGAGCTACGGCTACGACATGCGCGTGGCCGACGAGTTCAAGATCTTTACCAACGTCAACAACGCCATCGTGGATCCCAAGGCGTTCGACGACAAGAGCTTCGTGAACTTTCAGGGCCCGGTGTGCATCGTGCCGCCCAACAGCTTCGCCCTGGCGCGGTCGGTGGAGTACTTTCGCATTCCCCGCAACGTGATCACGCTGTGCGTGGGCAAGAGCACGTACGCGCGGTGCGGCATCATCACCAACGTGACCCCGTTCGAGCCGGAGTGGGAGGGCTTCGTGACGCTGGAGATCAGCAACACCACCCCCCTCCCCGCCAAGATCTACGCCAACGAGGGGATCGCGCAGGTGCTGTTCTTCGAGGGTGACCCCGAGGGGCCCGAGGTGAGCTACAAGGACCGCAAGGGCAAGTACCAGGGACAGGTCGGCGTCACGACGCCGCGTCTGTAACGCGGGCCCTCCCCCGGCCTCGCTTAGGCTCGTCCACCCCCTCCCGCAAACTGCGCGGGAGAGGGTGTAGACTTCGACGGGGTTCGCGGCGCGCGGCGGGCAGAGGCGCGAGGGCGGGGCGCCCCCCCTTCCCCGACCCTCCCCCACAAACTGCGTGGGGGAGGGAGGTGGGATCCAGCCGGGTGGCGGCTTCCGTGCTGGATTCGGATCACCTCCCCCAGGATTGGGGGAGGTCGCGAGGCGACGAGCGGGTGGGGGCGTGGCGGGATGCCCGCCCCCGTGCACGAGCCAGGTTTCTCTCTCGGCGCGGGCAGGGCCCGCGAAGCGGGCGCCGTTCGGGTGAGGGATGCGCGCCCGCAGGGCCGAGACGCCGGAGCAGGACGGCACAGCAGTATCGTGCCGGCCTGCGGAGGAGGCTCGG
>DATING010000122.1:0-9689 GCA_035474555.1 Longimicrobium sp.
TGATCTCCGCCAGCAGCGCCACGGCCTGCGGCTGCAGGTCCGCGCTGTTGGTGGCGAACAGCACGCCGCCCGACATCTCCGCGCGCAGCTTGTTGCCCTCGCGGCGGTAGGCGGCCGGCGCCAGCGCGCCAAAGTCCAGGGGCCGCAGGTCGTCGGGATGGGTGCCCCACTCCAGCACGAGCGCCACGTCCTCGCGCGGGCCCTGGAAGTACTGCACGCGCACGTCGTGGATCCCCGCCGACAGCGTCACCTCGGCCTCCTTCCAGTCCACGCCGTGGATGCCGTCGTTGTCGATCACCTCGCGCCCGTCGATGTGCAGCTTCGATCCATCATCCGACGTCAGGCGAAAGAGGTACGTGCCGGCCTGCGGCAGCATGATGCGCCCGCGGTAGTCGATGGCGAACCACTCGAAGCGGTCCGTCACGCCGGGAAAGCCCACCGTGAAGCTCTGCGGCTGGATGTTGAGCACCGTGGTGGAGATGGTGCCCTGCGGGCGCAGCCGCGAAAAGTCCGGCAGCTGCTCGCTTTCTTCGGGGATGAAGTAGACGCGGCCCTGCAGCGCGAACGGCACCTCGCCCGCCGTGCCGAACCCGCCGCCCTGGCCGGCCGCGGGATGCGATGCGAGCAGCGACAGCACGAGCACGGCGGGGGCGATGTGTCTGGTGTGCATGAGGCGAATCCTGGATGAAAGGGGAAGGAAACGACTGTGCGGGCGTGATATACGAAGGTCGGGGAAAAATGATTCGGGACGCGTTGGCCGACAAGATTCTCGTCTGCCCTCCCGTCGCCGCTCCGTCCTGTCGCGCCCGGCGCTCCGCATCGCTTGCCGCCGGGGCGGCGCCGGTGTAGGCTGCTCCATGGCCATCCGCACCGTGGCCGTCGCTGGCCGTACGCTATCGCGGGCCAGGTCACCCCAAAATGAGACGAGTACTATGAAGTACTCCAGGAAAGCCGGGTTTTGCATGGTGCTGGGTCTCGCTGCCTGCGCTCAAGGCGGGAGCGAGCATGCAGCGAACAGCCCCGCTACGGCGGCCGAGGCGTTGGTTTCGTCTTCGATGTTCGACATCGGCCAGTCATCGATTCCTGCCGAACATCGCGATCACATCCAGGCTGCTGTCGCCCACGCGGAAAACGCCCTCGCCGCTGAGCCGCTCCTGGCACGCTTGCAAGAAAAGACCACCTGGCAGTTCGCCGAACCCGGCACCACTGGCGGAGAGCTGGTGCGCCGCATTCGTGAACGGCGCGACCAGCGAAACGCGCCGGTCCGTCCTCCACTGCGGTTCTACACACCACCATACGTCGGCAAGGATGTGTGTGGCGGCGTAAGCCGAGGTCCGTTTGGCCGCACGAAATCTACCGGGTGCACCGACCAGCAGGGCGTCATCCATCTCAGTCTCTGGCACCTGGAAGATGATCCGCTGGACACGGCAGAGTTCCTGGCGCACGAATGGATGCATGCGGCGGACTATGGGCATGGCGACAACCACAATCAGCACACGGCGGAGAAACGAAACTCGGTCCCCATCTACGTGGGTTGCCTGGTGGAGGCGTATCCAGACGCAGGCCGAATGGATCTCTGCACACTCTCCCTCGAGGAGGCTCGCCGTCGTGAGCAGGCGCGGGAAAATTAGGATTCCCACGCCGGGTCGGCTTCGCGATGCCGGCGACTGGCCTAGCCACACGTGATTCCCCCCCCTCACTCCGATCGCCCCATGAGCATCCCCATCACTCGCCGCGACTTCATGCGCACGGGCGCCGCCGCCGGGGTGGCCGCCGCGCTTCCCGGCCCGCTCGCCGCCGCGCCCGCCGTCGTCGTGCGAGGGCAGGCGCGGCCGGTGGTGATCGCGTCCGGCAACGGCAACCAGTTCCGCAACGGCGGGCCCATGGCCGCGGTGGAGACGGCGTTCACGCGCATGGTGGCCGGCGCGGACGTGCTGGACGCCATCCTCGCCGGGGTGAACCTGAACGAGCTGGACCCGGAGGACGCCAGCGTGGGCTACGGCGGGCTCCCCAACGCGGAGGGCGTCGTCACGCTGGACGCGTCGGTGATGCACGGGCCCCGCCGGCGCGCGGGGGCGGTGGCGGCGCTGGAGGGGGTGCGCACGCCCTCGCTCGTGGCCCAGGCGGTGATGGACCACACCGACCACCACCTGATCGTGGGGCAGGATGCGCAGCGGTTCGCGCGGCAGATGGGCTTCACGGTGGAGGACGACCTGAACACGCCCCTCTCCCGCCGGCTGTGGCTGGACTGGAAGCGGCGCACGGACCCGGCGCGCTACCTGGATCCCGAGCGGCGCGCGCGGGCCGGCCACGAGGCGGGGCTGCAGATGGTGGCGGAGGGGCTGATCGATCCCGATCACTACTACGGGACCATCAACTGCAACGCCATCAACGCCGCCGGGGACGTCTGCGGCGCCACGACCACGAGCGGATTGGCGTGGAAGATCCCCGGCCGGGTAGGTGACTCGCCGGTGCTGGGGGCGGGGCTGTACGTGGAGAACGCGGTGGGCGCGGCGGGGAGCACGGGCCGCGGCGAGGCCAACCTGTACAACCTGACCTCGTACCTGATCGTGGAGAACCTGCGCCGCGGGATGTCGCCGAAAGACGCGGGGATGGAGGGCCTGCGCCGCATCGTGCAGAACACCGTGGAGCGCCGGCTGCTCAACGCGCGCGGCACGCCCAACTTCGGCATCCAATTCTACGTGCTGAACAAGCGCGGCGAGCACGCCAGCGTCACGCTGTACCCCGGCGGAACCTACGCCGTCTGCGACGAGGGTGGCCCCCGCGACGTGCCCATGGAGCCGCTGCTGCAGGGCAGCGCGGAGGACTGAGCCAAGGGACCCGCCCCGCGACCGGTTGCTCGCCCCGCATCTCGCGTTATCGTACGAAGCGGGCGGGCGGATCGTCGTACAGCCCCATCTCCTGGGACTCTGTCACGAGCTCGTCCAGCGCGGCGTGACGGCGCTCCACCGTGTGCTTGTATTCCAGGAGGTCCGTCATCCTCACGCGGCGGTGAGTGCCGGCCCTGCGCCCGCGCAGCAGCCCGGAGTCGATCAGCTTCACCACGTGCGGCCTGGACACGCCCAGGAACTCGGCGGCCGCGGACGTGCTGACTTCTTCGGCTCCGCTCACCAGCGCAACGGTATGCCCCTGCGCCGCCTCCTCCAGCATGGAGGCGACGAGGGCCGCTAAGCCGCGCGGTAGGGGCTCGAGCCCGCCGGACCGGGTGCGCACGAGCAGTTCGGCACGGTCGCTCATCTCCCGAAGCCACTGCGCTACGCGGCGCGCGGCATCGCGGTCCACGGACTCCCCGACGGGGTCCAGCACGTCCACGAGCGTTCCCGCGCCAAAGCTCTGATCGGCCATCTGCATCTCTCCGTTGAAGCCGCAGGAAGTTACCTGGGAGCGGACCCAAACGCAACAAACGAAACGTGAGGCGCGTATTTGGATGATCCTTCCCGCCGCCACGGTGCTTGCCGGGCTCGTCGCCCTCGTCACGTTCCTGCGCTCCGAGGCGGGGCGGGAGCGCAGGCGGGGGATGAAGATCACGACCGTCCTGGCCCTCCTGTTCGCCGTCGGCGGGGTGCTGCTGCTGGGGCTTCCGGGCGCCATCCTCTACGAGCTCTGCGTGCTGTGGGTGCGGCTGATGCAGGGCGCCCGCTTCGCGGAGCTGGGGGACGTCGCCTGGCCGGCGGCGATCGTCATCACCCTCACCTGGGCCGCGTCGCTCGTCATCGCGTACGCACTGGCCAACGGGCCGCTGCGCCGCCGCGGACGGCTGCTGCGGTGGATGGTGATGATCGTCGTCCCCTACGCGTTCGGGGTGGCGCTGGCGGCGTGGGCGCACCTCTCCGCGTGATCGGGATGGCCACGCTGCCTCTCGACACCTGGAAGCAGCGGGTGTTGATCGATGGAGAAAGGAGCCACCGGATACGTTCATCCGGTGACTCCTGGATTTCAGCGGGCCGGCGCGGCCTGCATGGGGCGTTCGCCATTCAGTCCTGCGGGCAGGACTGGCTGCACGGGCGGGCAGAAGCGTTGGTCTACGCGAGAAAGTTTGGATCACCCTCTGCCGGCGGCGTGCTCGCGTCCGTCTCGAACGGCTCCACGATCAACCTTTCCGGGCTCAGGGCAGTCTCCTTCATCGATCCCACTACCGAGAGGTGAACGGCTCGCCCCGTTACCGTCGGAGCGAGTTCAAGGTGACGGGGAGAGTTAAGCGGCCTGTTCTCTTATCCGTCCATAGTAGGCGTAAGATGTTTTGCATCTGCTCCAGGCGCTGGATACGTACTCGTTGGGCGTTGGCTGGCCTGGTATGCGGGATGCGCCGGCGGAATATCCAGGGGAGGGCGATATGGAATGGACGGTGGAGCATCGCGCGGCGGAAGCCTTCGTGGTCGTCACCACGGGCGGCGAGTTCGCGCTGCACGACCACGTGCGGATGATCGAGGACATCGTCTCCCAGGGCTTTTGGCGCCCGGGGATGGCCGTGCTCTTCGACCACCGCGCGCTGGATTTCGGCGCGAGCGGCTTGGCGACGATGCGGCAGGCGTCGGAGAACCATGTGGCCAGCGATGCGCGCATCGGCCGCGGGCGGGCGGCGCTGCTGATGAAGACGCCGGCGGACTACGGCCGCGGCCGCCAGTTCGAGATGCTCACGGACGGCCGCGTGGGCGCCGCGGTGCAGATCTTTTTGGACGAGGTGGAGGCGCTCCGCTGGCTGCTGGACGACTGACAATGGGAGGATGATCGTCATCCGCCCATCCAGGCATCCTCGGTCCCGGTGTGGCGCTGAACGTGCGCCGCCGTTTCGCCCGATGCCGCGTCTCGTTCCTGACCTCCTTCCATCCGGGCTGGCCTCGATGATACGGACTCCGATCCTCCGTCTCGCCGTCCTCGCCTCGCTGGCCGCGCTCCCCGCGCCCGCGCAGGACCGCCCGGCGGCATCCGCCCCGGCGGAGACCACGCTCACGGCGCGGATGCAGGCGTTCCTCGCGGAGGTCGAGCGGACGCCGAACACCGCGCTGGCGGCGTACTTTCCCCGGCGCGGCGACTGGACGTGGGAGGAGAGCGTCCGCGATCCGCGCGGCCGGCGGCGCACGGGCCTGTGGCGCTTCAGCGGGGCCGAGACGCTGCGGGTGATCACGGACGACGGACTCCTGTGCGACGCGTTCGACCGCCGCAGCGGCGTGGGGCCGCACGAGCGGCGGTTCGCGATGCAGGCGCGCCTGCACCAGGGCCAGGGACCGTGGCGGCGCGTGGCGGGCAACCGCTTCGTGCCGCCCGGCGAGCCCGCGACGGCGCCCGTGTTCGTGGAGTGGCGCCGCGAGGACGGCCAGTGGGTGGTCTCCGCGTTCGGCGACAAGGGCTTCTACTCGCTCCGGGTGCTGGGCCGCGCGACAGGTCCCTTTTCTCCCGACACGGCCGGGATCCCGGAGGACGCGGCGTTCATCCCGGCGGACCAGTTCACGATCGGGATCGACGGGCGCAGCTATTCCCGCTACGGCCAGCCGCGCCCGCTGAACGAGGCGGAGCGCGCCCGGCTCGTGCGCATCGGCGTGCTGAACCGCATAAGCGTGTTCGCCGAGCGGGACCCGGCGGCGCGCCGCGGCGGCGTGGTGTACCTGCTCGCCGCGCCCGGCCAGTACCAGCCGTACCGGACGCACGTGGGCGTGCCCTGCCGGTGAGACGGATGCGCGCGTGCCGGCGGACGGGGCTCCCGGCCTCCGCGCGGCTTCGCCCAGCGCTGCCCTCTGCCGCGGATGATTCGAAATTCTTGTTCGGGCACAGGCGGCGCGGCATCTTGGCCTGGACCGCGTATCGCGGGGAGAGCGCGTGTTTCGATCGTCGTCATTGCCTTTGATTTCATCCGGCACAAACGTCCACGTATTCGCATCCCGAACATCATGCGCCGCAATCATGCTTTCGGCTTCGCGCTGCTCCTGGCGGCGTGGATGGGTCCCGCGCGGAACGCTCGCCCGACCTCGTGGGCACCGTCTGGGTGTCGCCCCTGTTCCCGAACGCCGTCGACACGCTCACGTTCGACGGCAAGGGCACGTTTCGCTGGTATTCCTCCGAAGTATCACTCCTGAACACGGGAACCTACCGGCGCTCCGGCGACACGCTGTTCCTGGATGAAATCGAGAGCGAGCATCCCACGGAGGAGGAGCGGGCGCAGGGCCCCGGCCGATACCGTCTCGTTTTGCGGGATACCCTGCTGGAGCTCATCTTCGCGCAGACCGAGAACGACCCCACAGTGGTAACCGAGTTCGATCCACCCTTCGTCTTCACGCGCCATCCGGCTCCGGGATCCCCGTGAAGCGGCGCATCGGCCAGGGCGAGCCGGTGGAATGAAGGCGGACGATCCGGAGATCCTGAACGTGGGGCTGGACCTGGCGATGGAGTGGGGGCCCAACTGGCTCGCCGACATCCAGCCGCGCCTGGCCGAGCGGCACCCCGAGCTGGGCGCGGAGGCGCTGGACGCGTACGATGCCGTCTGCCGCGCCGCCATGAGGTGGGGCCACGCGCAGGTGCCGGTGCACTGGCACGCCGCCGGCGGCGACCAGGCCGAAGCCTCCCGCCGCTTCGACGAGGCCGTCCGCGCGCGGTATCCGTGGATCTCGGAGAAGAACCTGTCGCACCTGTTCTCCCAGGGCTGCTACTACGCCTGGAAGGACGGCGACCTGGGATGAAGACTGGCGGGGCCGGAGTGCTGCGCCGGCGGCTGATTTGCCGGAGTGGCGGAGAAGCCGCATCGTAAGCCCTCGATCGATCTCCATCCAGCGTAGTCCGGGCGCCGTGACACGGCCCGGCAAGCAGGGCGGGGGATGCCGCGGGACCATCCCCGCGGCGGACCCTCATGTCTTTTGATGAGAACGGCGTCGTGCCGACTCCTGCGGCACGGCTTCCATGTCCTTGCAGCATACCCTCCACCACGCGTCCCGCGCGCGAACAGATCTGACCGATGAAGATCCCCGTGTTCGTATCCTGTCCCACGGCGTTGAATCCGCAGCAGGATGCCTCTCGCAAGCTGATCCTCTCCGAGCTGGCGCGTCACGGTCTTGAGCCGCGCGCCCTGGGCCGCTCGGACTACCCGACCGAACTGCCCCTGCGCGAGGTTCTGCTGCTGGCGAAGCACTGTGCCGGAGGAATCATTCTCGGATTCGAGCAGTTCGAGGCCAACGGGGGTACGTGGAAGCGGGGAACGACGAATCCACGCGTCGTTCCAGGGCCGACCCCATTCCCGACGGCAGGAATCACCTCGAAGCGGGAATTCTCTTTGGTCTGGGGCTACCGCTGCTCGTCTTTCGCGAGGATGGCGTGGAGGGGGGAATCTTTGACCACGGCGTAACGGACGTGTTCATCCATCCCATGCCCGTCATGCCCCTGTCCAGGAGTAATCGGGCCGGCCTGACCGCGGTTTTCAGGAAGTGGCAGGCGAACGTACGAAACCACTACTATCAGTAGCAAAACAGGCATTTCATCGATCGCTGCCGGTATTGCCGTACCACGTTGCGTGCAGCGGCATCACGGACGGTGTCACGCCTCTCCACTCTCTCCGAAAGCGGCTGCATGAAGGTACTGGTCTTCGGCGCGACGGGGGCGGCGGGCGGGAGCGTGCTGCGCGCCTGCCTGGACGCGCCGATCGTCACCGAGGCGCTGGCGATCGTCCGCCGGCCCCTGGAGCGGAAGCACGCCAAACTGCGGACGTTCATCCACGGCGACTTCCTGGACTACGGCCCCGTCGCGGAGGCGTTCGACGGCATCGACGCGTGCCTGTGGTGCCTGGGGATCTCCGTGCGCCAGGTTTCCGGCGAGGCGGAGTACCGCACCATCACGCACGACTACGCGATGGCGGCCGCGCGCATGCTCCGCGAGCGCAGCCCGGGGGCGGCGTTCCACTTCATCAGCGGGCAGGGAACGCGGCTGGACAGCCGGATGATGTGGGCGCGCGTGAAAGCGGAGACGGAGCGCGACCTGGCGGAGCTGACGGGGGCCGTCTGCTGGCGGCCGGCGTTCATCGACGGCGAAACGTCGCTCAACGCGCCGCGGCTGTACCAGGCCCTGCGCCCGGCCATGCGGCTGCTGCGCGGTCTCCGGAGCCTGTACGTGGCGGGCGAAGACATCGGCAAGGCGATGGTGCAGGCCACCCTCGAGAAGCAGCGCGGCCGCACCATCGAGAACCCCGAGATCCGCGACATCGCCGCGCGCGCCCAGCTCGGCGGAATGACCCTTTCTCCCTCCCACTTTCGATGACGACTCCGTCCCCACGCCTTCGTTCCCTCTGCGCCGCGCTGGCCCTGGCGCTCGTGACCGCCGCTCCCGCCCGCGCGCAGGTGATGCGCTTCGAGGAGCTGGATGCGGGCACCATCGGCCGGCTGGACCGGGCCCGCACCGTCGTCATCATCCCCGGCGGAATCCTGGAGCAGCACGGGCCCCTGCTGCCGGTGAACGCGGACGGCTACCGCAACGAGCGCATCGCCCGGGACCTGGCCGCCGCCGTGGCCGCGCGCCCCGGCTGGACGGCGCTGCTGATGCCGACCGTGCCGCTGGGCGCGTTCGGGTTCGAGACGGCGGCGGCGCGGCCGGGGTTCCCGGGCTCCGTGGCCGTGCGCGCCTCCACGCTGCGCGCCGTCTTTTCCGACCTGGGCGATGCGCTGGCGGCGCAGGGCTTTCGCACGGTCTTCGTGGTGCACGGGCACGGCGACCCCAACCACAACCGCGCGCTGGACCTGGCCGGCGACTACTTCCGCGACACGTACGGCGGGATGATGGTGCACCTGCTGGGGCGGCGGGGGTGCCAGGCGGAGAGCGTGGGCGCACCGCCGGCGGCGATGTTCGGTCCGGAGGCGGAGCGGGCGGACGCGGGCTCGCCGCACGCGGGGGCGCTGGAGACGGCGCGCACGTGGTTCCTGCGGCCGGACCTGGTGGATTCCGTGGCCCTGCGCCGCGCACCGGACATCACGGCGGCCGGGCCGGGGGAGTGGGCGCGGGCCGCGGCCGCGGCGGACTGGCCGGGGTACGTGGGCGCGCCGCGCTTCGCCACGCTGGAGCAGGGGCGGTGGATCATGGAGCGCGAGTCGGCCCTGTGCACGGACCTGGCGCTCCGCCTGCTGGACGGCGCGGACGAGGCCGCCATCCCCCGCTACGCGGACGAGATGCGCGCCATCCCGCCGCTGCGCGAGATGCTGGACGGGCTGCTGCGGGCGGAAGAGGCGCAGGCCGCGCGGCAGGCGGCGTGGCAGGCCCAGGCACCGGCGCGGCCGTGAGCCTCGGCACCGGATCGGAAGGGCGCGGCGGGGACGCGGGGACGGGAATGGACGAGATCCGCATCATCCCCACGGGCCAGGAGCACGTGGCGGGCTTCAACCGCGCGGTGGACGCCGTGGCGCGGGAGCGGCGCTACATCGGCTACGTGAACGGGCCGCCGCTGGACCTGTCGCGGCAGTTCATCCAGCACGTGATCAGCGGCGGCGGCGTGCACCTCGTGGCCCTGGACGCGGCTGGCACCGTCGTCGGCTGGTGCGACATCGAGCGCTACGGCCGGGAGGGATTCACCCATGGCGGGCGGCTGGGCGTCGGGCTGCTGGCGGAGGCGCGCGGCCGCGGGCTGGGGCGGCGGCTGATGACGGAGGCCATCGACGCGGCGCGGCGGCAGGGGATGGAGCGCATCGAGCTGGAGGTGTTCG
>DATING010000123.1:0-1580 GCA_035474555.1 Longimicrobium sp.
CAGTCCGCGCAGGCGGACTTCGTGTAGTCGTTGCGGCGAATTCATTCGCTCTGGCCGATGTGCGGAACCTGCCTCATCCGCCTCATCCGCCGATCCGCCCCTCGTCAGCCGATCTCGCCGCGGAAGCCCCATCCCCCCATCCGCCGAGACTTCCGCCCGTCAGGATCCCGTCCCCCCCGCGGCCAGCCCCATCCCACACGGCCAGTGCGTGGTCGATGATGCGCTCCAGCGACTCGGCCGTGGCGCCGTCGCGGGCCTGCATGGAGAGGCCGGAGAGCAGCGTGCTGTAGAATCCCGCCAGCGACGCCGCGTCCGTCCCCGGCGGCAGCTCCCCGTCCTCCACGCCGCGCGCGATGCGGTGCCGCAGCGCCTCCTCGGTCTGCCGGCGGATGTCCGCCAGGAACGCGCGCACCTCCGACGTCTCGGGCGTGCCGATGGCCGCGCTCAGCACCACCATGCACCCCGGCGGGTTGGCGGGGTGCACGTACGCCGCGGCGTTGTTGCGCAGCATGGCCTCTACCGCGCCACGGGCCGTGGGCGCGTCGCGCATGGCGGCCTCCGTGGCCGCGCCCTCCACGCGGCTGTACAGCGCCACCGCCTCGCGGAACAGCGCCTCCTTGCAGCCGAACGCCGCGTACAGGCTGGGGCGGTTGATCCCCAGCGCGCCCGTCAAATCGCTGACGGACGTGCCCTCGTAGCCCCGCTCCCAGAACACCTGCATGGCCGTCCGCAGCGCCACGTCCCGGTCGAACGCGCGCGGCCGCCCCCGTTCGCTCATCGCCCCTCCGCCTCGTCTTCGCGGGTGATTCCCATCCGCCCAATATAGCGACTTGACGTCCCGATGGCTCGCCGCTACCATTCTGTACCAAGTGGTACACAACAAACCGGGAGGGGTGTCATGGGGGGAGTGCTCGAGGGCAAGGTGGCGCTGGTGACGGGGGGAAGCCGCGGGATCGGCGCGGCGGTGGCGCGGCAGCTGGCAGCGGCCGGCGCGGACGTGGCCATCACCTACGAGAAGTCCGCGGACCTGGCGTGCGGCGTGGTGGCGGACGTGGAAGCGGCGGGGCGGCGCGGGCTGGCCATCGCCGCAAACAGCGCCGATCCCGCGGCCGTCACGGCGGCCGTGGACCGCACGGCGGCGGAGCTGGGGCGGCTGGACATCCTCGTCAGCAACGCGGGGATCGGGCTCATGGGCCCGCTGGAGGACGTGTCGCTGGACGACATGGACCGCACCCTCAACATCCACGTCCGCGCGTCGCTGGTGGCGGCGCAGGCGGCGGCGCGGCACATGAACGACGGGGGCAGCATCATCAACATCGGCAGCTGCCTGGCCGAGCGCGTGGCCGGCGCGGAGATGACGCTGTACGCGATGAGCAAAGCCGCGTTGATCGGCCTGAGCAAAGGCCTGGCGTTCGATCTGGGCCCGCGCGGCATCACCGCCAACGTGGTGCATCCCGGACCGATCGACACCGACATGAATCCTGCCGACGGCGCGGACGCCGACGACCAGCGCAGCAAGATCGCGCTGGGCCGCTACGGCAGCGCCGAGGAGATCGCCGCGACCGTGGCGCACCTCGCCG
>DATING010000124.1:0-3686 GCA_035474555.1 Longimicrobium sp.
CAATCGTGCTTGCCCCCGTGCCGCACCAGAATACAACCCGCGCCCGCGAGCCGCCGGATCAGATCGGTGCGCTTCACGAGACGATCAGCTCCTCCGCTTTGCGGATACCTGGGAGCTCGCCACTCGTGAGATCGAGGTACAGGTCCTTCAGGTGCTCGCGAAGATCGTCCAGGCTATCACCCTGCGTCCAGTAGTCCGGGTAGTCTTCCAGGTAGCCGAGCCAGCCACCATCCTGCTCCCAGTAGATCATGCGCACCGCAGCCATCGGGAATCCTCCTGTCGAAATTGCGCGAGAGTCCAGATGATACCTCGCACCGCCGTTCCAGTTTCGCTCCGGATTTTCCCCGGCACAAGGCCATCGACAGCTTTGGCCACGTAGATGTGACGATCGCTCGATTTCGCGTCGCTCCCCATCAATTCCTCGCGGCGCAGATTTCTTCCGGGACATCCACAGGCCGCATCACGCGATCGGCTCCTGGACAAGAGCTTGCCTGAACGGGCGAGATGTGTGTACATTTAATTCTATGAGTATCGAATCGAATCTATCGACGTCGGTTGTTGCCGAGAACGTGCCGGAGGAGATCCTGGAGATCTTCAAGGCGCTGGCGGACCCGAGCCGGCTGAAGATCATCGGGCTGCTGGCCCAGCGGCCGGCCGCGGTGGAGGAGCTCGCCGCCAACCTGGGGCTGGGCGCATCCACCGTCTCGCATCACCTGTCACGACTGTCGCGGGCGGGGCTCACCACGGCGCACGTGGACGGCTACAACAACGTCTACTCCCTGCACCTGGACGCGCTGCAGGATGTCGCGAAGCGCATCCTGAGCCGCGAGCAGCTGGCCGCGTTCGCCAGCGACGTGGACGTGGACGCGTTCGACCGGAAGGTGCTGGCCACGTTCGTCCAGCCGGACGGCCGCATTCGCACTTTTCCCGTGCAGCAGAAGAAGTATCGCGTGCTCCTGCGGCACGTCGTCCAGGCGTTCGAGCCCGGCGTGCGCTACGCGGAGGCGGACGTGAACGAGATCCTGCTGCGCTTCAACGATGACACCGCCCGCCTGCGCCGCTCCCTGGTGGAGCTGGGATTGATGCGGCGCGAGGGCGGGGGCGGCGCCTACTGGCGCACGGAATCCACGGAGAATCCATGAAGACGGAATCGCGCGCGGACCTGCGCCGCCGATACAAGGAAGAGGGCCGGCCGATGGGTGTGTACGCCTTTCGTAACGCGGTGAACGGCAGAATGCTGATCGGCGCCAGCCAGAACCTGCCCGGGGCGCAGAACAGCCTGCGCTTTCAGCTGCGGATGGGCTCGCACCGCAACCGCGAGCTGCAGGCGGACTGGAAGGCACACGGCGAGGCGAGCTTCACCTGGGACGTGCTGGACGAGCTGAAGCTCGAGCCCGGCGCCGATGCGCGCGCCGAGCTGGACGCCCTGGAGCGCCTGTGGCTGGACGAGCTCGAGCCGTATGGCGAGCGCGGCTACAACCGTCCCCCGGCCGCGGAGGCCGCCTGAACGATGCCGCCGGAATTTTCCATTCACACGATGCGATGACAGCGATGACGGACCTGCTGGAGTGGGCGGCGGGATTCACCGTGCCGAATGGCGCGGAGGGACAGCCGCGAAAGGCTCGGTTCACCGCCGCGACCCTCCCCGTGCCGGCGGAGTGCCGTACGGACCGCATCCGGGGCAATCCAGGATGGCGCAGGCCGGGCGCCACGGCCATCGCCATCGACGTCGCGTACGTGACGGCGGACCGGGAGGCCTGGCGCGCGCTGGGCCTGGCCCTCTTGGCCTATGCGCTGTCAGAGCAGGACGGCCCGCTCCGCATCCACCTTCCCGGGGGGGAGCACGACCTGCGGCAGATCATCCTGTGGCCGGGCGAGCCCTCCCGCATGGACGTGTCGCTGAGGATGCGGATCGGCATCCGCGAGGTTCACTACCGGCCGCGGCCCGTCAAGGGCGATCCAAACGAGTGCACGAACCCCGACGGGGGGGACTTTCCGCGCGACCACATGCCGCTCTGCGTCCTCACCCGTCCGGACATGCACCCGCGGTTCGGACACCCGATTGCCGGACAGCCGGTGGCCCTGCACCTGGCGGGCACGTCCCCGTCGCACGTGTGGCTGGGCAAGTTCCTGCTGAACCTGTCCCTGGACGAGAGCAACCTGGGGGGTACCCAGCTCTACAACATGATCCCGGCGGAGAGCCTCGCCCCAGGGAGCGCGGAGCTGAGCCTGACCGTCCCCGTTCCCGCGGAAGCCGCGGGGGACGACGAGCCCGCCCGGCCGAGCGGGAGCGTTCAAGACGACTGACCCTGCCGTCCAATCCCGGAGGTTGACGGCTCCCTGTGCGCTTTGTATCATAAAGTGACGACGCGGGGGACGCCTGGTGCCGTGCACCGGGGACTCGGCACTGGAAACTTGGCACTGGGCACTGGGCACTTCCACTGCCTCTCCCGCGGCCCGCCGGGTGCATCCAACTCCGCCGTGTGTGAGAAGATTGGACGAGCGCGGCTCAGTCGTCTACATTGAACGGCGGCGGGGTGCGGCCGGCCCTGCCCGACTTACCTGACTTTTCGAGGATGAGCCCGTGTCGCTCCTGGATACCGTAAAGACCCCCGACGACGTCCGTGCCCTGCCCGAGGCGCAGCTGGACCAGCTGTGCATGGACGTGCGCGACCGCATCATCGACGTGGTGTCGCGGCACAAGGGAGCCCACTTCGGCTCCAACCTGGGCACGGTGGAGCTCACCGTGGCCCTGCACCGCGCCTTTGACACGCCGCGCGACCAGCTCATCTGGGACGTGGGCCACCAGGCGTATCCCCACAAGATCCTAACGGGGCGCAACGAGCGGATGGACAGCATCCGCAAGCGCCACGGCCTGAGCGGCTTTCTTCGCCGCGACGAGAGCGAGTACGACGTGTTCGGCGCCGGGCACGCGGGCACCAGCATCTCCGCCGCCGTGGGCGTGGCCGCCGCCCGCGACCTCAAGGGGCACGACTTCGAGGTCATCGCCGTCATCGGCGACGGCAGCATGACGTGCGGGCTGCCGTACGAGGCGCTGAACAACGCCGGCGACACGGACCGCGACATGATCGTGGTGCTGAACGACAACGAGATGTCCATCTCGCCCAACGTGGGGGCGCTGCACAAGTACCTGGGCATCCACAAGAAGATCACGGACGTCCGCACCTCGCCGCTGTACAACCGCATCCGCGAGGAAGTGAAGAAGATGGTGCACGCCGCGCCCAAGTTCGGCACCCTGGGCGAGATGGTGGAGCACTTTGCCGTGCGCGCGGACGACGCCATGAAGGGGATGTTCGTTCCCGGCATGCTCTTCGAGCAGCTCGGCTTTCGCTACGTGGGCCCCGTGGACGGGCACGACGTGGGCGCGCTGTGCCGCACCTTCGAGCAGGTGAAGAAGATGAAGGGCCCGCGCCTGGTGCACGTCCTGACCAAGAAGGGCAAGGGCTTCGCGCCGGCCGAGGCGGACCAGGTCAAGTGGCACGCCGCGGCCCTGTTCGACAAGGAGACGGGCGCGCCGCTCAAGAAGGCCGCGGGCGGGCTGCCCCGCTACCAGCAGGTGTTCGGCGAGGCGCTCACGGCGCTGGCGGCCGAGGACCGGGACGTGGTGGCCATCACGGCCGCCATGGCCACCGGCACGGGGATGGACATCTTCCAAAAGGCGCACC
>DATING010000125.1:0-2216 GCA_035474555.1 Longimicrobium sp.
ACGTGCACCCAGCGCGGCGTGATCATCACCGGAAGCCCTTCCACCAGCGAGCGGATCATCTCGAAGGAGAGGCTCCCCGAGCCGATGATCACGGACGCGCGGAACTCCAGCACCGGCACGCCCGCCTCCTGCAGGATGCGCCCTACCTCGTGCCGGCTCGCCAGGTGCGGCGACAACTCTCCATCGTCGCGTCCCAGGCCCCCCAGGTAGACGATCCGCCGCACCCCGGCCGCCCGCGCCGCCGCGCCGAAGTTGGCCGCGGCTTCGCGGTCGTCCTCCTCGAAGGAGCCCGTCGATCCCATGGAGTGGACGAGGTAGTATGCGGTGTCCACCCCGCCCAGCGCGGCGTCCAGGGAGGCACGGTCCAGCACGTCGCCGGCGACCACCTCGACGCCGGAGCCGGCACGCTCCCGTACCACCTCCGGCCGCCGGGCCAGGCAGCGGACGCGGTATCCCGCCTCGCGCAGCCGCGGCAGCAGACGCCCGCCGACGTAGCCGCTGGCACCGGTCAGCAGCACGATCCTCCGCTCCCCCGGCTCCGCCGATCCCTTCAGCATCCGTCCCTTCCGTCGTCGATGCAACGGGCGGCATCCGTCCTTCAACATCCTGCCCCCGGCTTTCGCCGCGGTGCACGAACGCGGCCGCGATCTGGGCTGATCCGCCAAAGCGGCTCGCTTTCTGCCCCTTCGCAGCCGCGGTTCACCTGTGACGGGGAGAAGCATGCGGCGACGGGTGACGTTGCGCACCGCGACCATCGCGGCGGCGCTGGTGGAAGTGGGCCTGCTGCTGGGGATCGCCATCTACCTGGCGGTCGCCGACCGCGCGCTGGTGATCGGGTTTCCGCGGCGCGACGAGCTGCGGCGGGAGGTGGCGGCGACGGGGCTGACCATCCCCGTGGCGGGGGTGCGGAGGGAGGAGCTGAAGGACACGTACGGCGCTGCGCGGTCGGGCGGGCGGGCGCACAAGGGCGTGGACATCTTCGCCGCGAAGGGCACGCCCGTGCTCGCGGCCGCGGCGGGCACCATCGTGAACCGCGACAGCAACGGCGTGGGCGGGCTGTCCCTGTATCACCGGGGGATGGACGGCCGCACCATCTACTATTACGCCCACCTGAACGGCATCCGCGCCGGCCTCAAGGTGGGCGATCTCGTACGCGCCGGCGACACGCTGGGCTACGTGGGGAGCACGGGCAATGTCAGCGGCAGCCCGCACCTGCACTTCGCCATCTTCACGGTGGCCGATCCCAACCGCTGGTGGCGCGGGCGGGACCTGAATCCCTACACGCTGCTCACGGGCCCTGGCGCCGGCTCCGGCGCGTGAGGGTGTAGACGTTGCCCCGGTCGTCCGTGAGCTGCAACGTGCCGTTCCGCAGCGACCACACGAGCTCGTCATCCACCTCGCCGTCGCGCTCGTCCCGGAACAGGATCTTGTCGCCGGCGACCTGGTACCAGTGGGTGTCCACGTCCACATCGGGATCGCCCGGCGTGCCGCCCCGCAGGCGCACGGTGGCGCGCCCGCCGGCGGTGAAGATGAACGTCACCTCCGTCATCGTGACCTCGGGTTCGGCGGGCCACGGCGCGGGCATGTCGTGGCCGTTCAGCTGGACGGCGGTCCAGGTGCCGGGGCTCCACGGCTCGCTGGCGGCGGCCGCGTTGTCGCGCAGGAGGCGGTAGACGTTCTCCTCCTCGTCGTACAGGTGCAGCGTGTCGCCCAGCCGGACCCAGCGGTACCTGGCGAAGGTCCCCTCCCCGAACTCCCGCATCAGCCGGACCGAATCGCGCACCACGACGTACGCGCCGGCGGAGTGCTGCCGGGCCGGGCCCTCGGACTCGGTGTCGCCCGACATCGCCATGTTGTAGCGGCCGTCTTCCTCGAACCAGAACAGGGCGCGCGTGACCGTCACCCACCGATATGTCGGCGACGCGACGGGCAGGGCCTGTCCGTTGATGCTGACCAACTGATAGCGGCCCGGCAGCTGGGCCGCGGAGGGCGTGGCCGCGAACGCGGCGAGCAGGAGGAGCGGGGCGATGAAGCGAGCGCGCATGAATCGGCCTTTGCCAGAGCGGGCGGATGGACTTCGGGGGCGATGTACGCTGCGGGGTGGCCGCGGGTTCCCTCGCGGTTGCGGGGAGGATGCCGGGCATCGGCGCGGAGGGCGACGCGGGCCGCGCATGGGACCGGCGGCCGGGGATCCGCCCGCCCGGCGGCGGAGGGGT
>DATING010000126.1:0-4424 GCA_035474555.1 Longimicrobium sp.
CGCCAGCCAACCGGGGCGGCCGCGCCGGCGTCCAATGCCCCAGACGCCGCGATGAACGCGGTTCCGATGCACGCCCCTCCATCCGCAACAGGAGTCCCACCGGTGTCGATGCTTTTCGCGCACCCGTTCCGCGCCGCCCGCGCGCTAGTTCCCGCCCTGGCGCTGCTTGCCGCGGTGCCTGCGTCCGCGCAGACCTCCGGCGAGCTGCCGCTGCACCTCTTCGCGTACGACCGCGCCGCGCCGCTGGAGCTGCAGTCGAGCCCGCTGGAGGAGCGCGAGGGGGTCGCCATCCACACGGTCAGCTACGCCAGCCCCAGGGGCGGCCGGGTGAACGGGCGCCTGTTCGTGCCGGCGGGGCGCGGGCCGTTCGCGGGCGTGGTGCTCGCGCACGGGATGCCCGGCAACGCGGAGGCGTTCACGGGGCGCGGCGTGTTCATCGCCAAGCACGGCGCCGTGGTCATCGCCATCGACGCGCCGTTCAACCGGCGGGAGGGTCGGCCGCTGAACTTCACGGCGCAGGACAGCGCGGAGCAGGTGCAGCTGATCGTGGACCTGCAGCGCGCGGTGGACGTGCTGGTGGCGCGCCCGGACGTGGACGCGGCGCGCCTGGCGTACGTGGGCCGCAGCTACGGCGGCGCGACGGGCGCGCTCCTGGCCGGCGTGGAGCGGCGGTTCAAGACGTACGTCCTGGCTTCGGCGGATGCGGGCGTCACCACGCGGTGGACCGGGGCGGATGCACAGCCCTCGCCCGTGCCGCAGGAGCAGCTCCGCGCCTGGCTGGCGGCCATGGACCCCATTGAGGGATACCGCTTCGTGGGCCGCGCCAACGCGCCGATCTTCTTTCAGAACGGGCGCCGCGACCGGGCCGTCTCTCCCGCCCGCGCCGAGGCGCTGCACGCCGCGGCCACGGGGCAGAAGGAGGTGCGGTGGTACGACGCGGAGCACCCGCTGAACGCCGCCGCCTACGTGGACCAGCTTCGATGGCTCGCGCAGCACGTCGGCACCACGGCGCCGGGCGCGGAGGACGAGGCCGGCCCGCAGATCCCCCCGCCGCCCGCGCCGCGTGCAGGACCAAGTGCCTAGTGCCTAGTGCCTGGTGCCAAGTGGGCGACAAGCCGCGCTCGCTGTCCGTAAACGCCCACTGGTTGGGGCTGCTCGTCGGCTCCATCAACGTGCGTGCTTGGCAGCCAGAGAATGTCTACTTGGAACTTGTTGCTTGGCACTGGGCACTTGGCACTTCAATCCACGAGGCACGCTGCGGGCGATCCGCGCGATGCCCCTGACCGATAAACGACCGATCACGACCGAACCGACGATGCGGACGATTTGCTCGATGACGCGCGGCACCCTCGCCGCGCTGACGCTGGCCCTGGCTTCCGCGCCTGCGTGTGCGCAGGCCCCCGCGCCCGTGGCGGACGCCATCGCCGCCGGCACCTTTGCCTACGACCGCACCGCGCCGCTGGACCTGCGCGACTCGCTGGAGAGCGTGGCGGACGGGCTGGAGACGCACGCCATCAGCTTCGCCAGCCCGCGCGGCGGCCGCGCGACGGGGCTGCTGCACGTGCCGCGACGGGCCGGACGCAAGGCGGGCATCGTGTTCATGCACGGCGCGCCGGGGAACGCGCGCCAGTCCGCCCGCCACGCCGAGGGGCTGGCGCGGCGCGGCGCCGTGGTGGTGTCCGTGGACGCGCCATTCGCCCGGCGCACGGGCGGCATCATCGCGTTCACGGAGGCGGACAGCGCGGAACAGGTGCAGCTGGTGGTGGACCTGCAGCGCGCGGTGGACCTGCTGCTGGCGCGGGCGGACGTGGACCCGGCGCGCATCGCCTTCGTGGGCGGCAGCTACGGCGCGGCGGTGGGGACGATGTTCGCGGCGGTGGACCCGCGCCCCGCCACGTACGTCCTCTTCGTCCCGGACGGCGGGGTCATCGCCCACTTCACGGGGCAGGACGGCGCGCGTGCGCCGCAGCTGGCGGACATGCCGGACGCGGAGTGGAACCGCTGGGTGGCCGCCATGCGCCCGGTGCAGGGCGCCTTCTACGCGGACCGCATCCGGCCGGCGGCCGTGCTGTTCCAGAACGGCCGCCAGGACCCGATCATCCCCGTGTGGAAGGCGGAGCGGCTGCACCAGGCCGCCGGCCCGTCGCACACGGTGATGTGGTACGACGGCGGGCACGGCCTGACCGCCCAGGCGCGGCTGGACCGGTACGAATGGCTGGCCGGACGCATCGGTACCGACGCCCCCACGGCGGAAGAGTGCACCGCCGCGGCCAACCCGGCCCCCGGCGGCGACGGCAACGCGCCCGCAGCCCTGAGCAGCCGGCAGCGCCCAATTCCTGGACGGCATCAACGGCCGGCGATCCATCATGGGTCGCCAGCCGTCCTTCATTGGGTCATTCGCCCGCCGACGGACGCACAGGAGCACATGAAGGTGTCCTGCTACAAAATCGAGATGCAGGTATCATTGACATTGATCCGTGTCTGGAATAGCGTGTGATCGTCCGCCCGCCGTACCCCTCTTCCGCCCCTGCCGGTCGTCGTCTCAACGCCTCGCCTGCTGACGGATGCGCTCGCATCCGTTGGCCGCATCGGATCCAAGCAATCGCCGGACGGTCGCGACGTGCCTGCGTGCCGCCTGGCGCGACCCGGCCGATCCTCCGTTATGCCCCGCGACGCACCCACGTCCGCGGCGGAGCCTCACCCTTGATGGAGAAAACCCACATGATCGTGAACGTCATCAACACCGGCGGCACCATCAGCTGCACCGGCGACCCGCTGGCGCCCATGTCGGCGTCGCAGTTCGCCAGCGCCTGCCAGACCATCCTGAATCCCATCCTTCTGCAGCAGTTCCCCGACCTGCAGATCAACTACGTCACCGACCTGGTCTTTCCCGAGTCGACCACGGGGACGCTGGACAGCACCAACCTGCAGCCCACGGACTGGTGCCGGATGGCCGCGTACATCCTGGAGCACTACACGGAGTGCGACGGGTGGGTCGTGCTGCACGGCACGGACAGCATGGACTTCACGGGGACCGCGCTCCCGTTCCTGCTCACGTCCTTTTCCGCCGACGGGTACCCCACAGCCTCGCTCAGCAAGCCGGTCATCATCACTGGCTCGCAGGTGCCGATGTTCTACCAGAGCGGCCAGCAGCTCACGCTCAACTTCAACACCGACGCGTTCCAGAACGTCTGCGGCGCGGTGGCGGCTGCGCAGTCGGGCGTGCCGGAGGTGTGCATCTACTTTCAGAACCACCTGTACCGCGGCAACCGCAGCCTCAAGACCAACGCGAGCGAGTTCAACGCGTTCTCCTCGCCCAACTACCCGGCGCTGGGCGAGTACGGCATCACCTTCCGCGTGGAGCAGGAGGTCGTGCTGCCGCCGCCCGTGGGCTACGGCGTGAGCCTGGACAACCCCACGGTGCTGAGCGCCCAGGCCGCGCAGCTCGCCTACGTCAACGCCAACATCAACCAGTTTCCGGTGATGCAGTTCAACGCGTTCCCGGCCTGGTACCAGTTCAACGACCAGCAGGGCACGTCGACAGGATTGATCGCGTCGCTCATCGACGCGTGCGTGGCGCAGGGGGTGAAGGGGCTCATCCTGGAGTCGTACGGCGAGGGCAACTTTCCGTCCGGCAACCCCGACACGCCGAGCAAGGGCGCGGCCTACCAGGCGCTCTACAATGCGAACGCGAGCGGCGTGGTGATCGTGGACTGCACGCAGGTGATCGCGGGCGTGGTGAACGACAACGCGTACGCCGCGGGCGCCTGGCTCCCGCAGGTGGGCGCGCTGAACCCGGCGGACATGACGCCCATGGCGGCCTTCGCCAAGCTGATGATCCTGCTCGCCGGCGCCGGCTACTCCGGCAACAACTGGAGCGCGGCGGACGTGAAGCGCCTGGTGCAGCTGGCCCTGCTGGGGGAGATGATGGACGTGAGCCGGCTGGACAGCCGGGACAACTTCGCCCTGCGGCCGGGCCAGTCGCTCACGGCGCTGGACGGCAGCGCGACGCTCACGAACGATCCCGCCGCGGGACCGGTCCTGGCGGACAACACGGGCAAGACGCTGTGGCAGCCCCTTTCGTCGCCCGCCGCCACGCAGATGCCGGGGCAGCTGGTGATGCAGAACGACGGCAACCTGGTGTTCTACAGCCGCTACAACTCGGCGATGTGGGCCACCGACACGGGCCGGTCCGACGGCGCCGCCTCCATGCTCGTGCTGGGGGGCTCCACCAGCGACGATTCGCTGAGCCTGACCGTGTACGACTACTCGCGCAACCTCACCACCAGCACGCTCTACTCCTGAACGACGCGGATCGACGACGTGGCGGCCGGCACGTTCCGGGTCCCCGGCGGGCCGGCCGCCCGTTCGTGAAGTGAGGGAAAGGGGAGGGATGTCCGCATCCCACCGCGGATCGTAAACGC
>DATING010000127.1:0-1723 GCA_035474555.1 Longimicrobium sp.
GACGGGAAGACGTACTCGACCGGGTCCTCGATGGTGGTGATGTTGCTGGTGCTGGCCTGCACCTGCCGCAGCACGGAGTACAGCGTGGTCGTCTTGCCCGAGCCCGTGGGCCCCGTGACCAGCACCATCCCTTCCCGGCTCTGGAGCAGCTTCTCCACCCGGTGCAGCTCCGCCGGCAGAAAGCCCAGCGCGGACAGCCCCAGCGCGCCGCCCTGCTGGGCCAGCAGGCGCACGACCACCTTTTCCTGCCCCTGCTCCAGGGGAAGGGTGGAGATGCGCAGGTCGATGCGCCGGCCGTCGAAGGTGACGGTGCTGCGGCCGTCCTGCGGGCGGATGCGGTCCGAGATGTCGATGCCCGCCGTGATCTTGAACCGGCTCAGGAGCGGCGGGGCGGCCTCGGCAGGAACGCGAAACACGTCGTGCAGCAGCCCGTCCACGCGAAAGCGCACGAGCAGCGCACCGTCCTGCGGCTCGAGGTGGACGTCGCTGGAGCGCTGCGCCAGGGCCTCGCGGAGAATGCGCGCCTGCATCTGCTCCGCGCTCCCCGTGAGCGCGGGGAGCGACGGAGATGCCGGCCCCTCCGTCGTTTCCGGATACCATCGGGCCAGGGCGTGCCGCAGTTCCACGGGATGCGCCACCCCCAGCACCACGCGCCGGCCGGTGGCGAACGCGAGCTCGTCCGCCTCCACCGTGAGCGGATCGGCGCAGGCGACCTGCAGCGCCCCGTCCTGCACGCCTACGGGCACCACGCGGAACCGGTGCGCCAGCCGCCGCGGCAGGAGCTCCGCCACCGCGGGGTCCACGTCCTCCAGCGGGACGTACGCCACCCGGCAGTGCCGCGCCGCCGCGGCCGCCACCTCCAGGCGAGGCACCCCGGCAGCCTCGAGCGCCTCCCAGACCGTCGCGCTGCGGCTGCGGGACGCCGCGGCGGCCAGGGGATGGTTGCTGCGGAGGAATACATCCAGCAGCCAGCGATCGGGAAACGCGGGCGGGGAACCAGTCGGGGAGGACATGGAGAGAATGGCGCGCAAGATGGATGGGCCGGGTTTGCCGCCGCGGAATGGCAAGGGGCGCGCCCGGCGGTCGGCATCATCCAAACACCCTCATTACTTGCACTTACGGATTGAGCGGATCATTTCCGCGGGATCGTCGCCGTGCGGAATCGGGACAGATGCGCCGCCCGCCCCGGCTTCCCTCCCCCGCCCCGCGGCCACGATGCGAGACGGCGGCCCGGGACGCCCACCTGCCCGGCTCCTCCGTACGGATGTCGTACGATGTCCGATTCTCGAACAGTCGGTGGGAATCGGACCGGCAGCGTCCCCGCCACGGCACGATCCGCGCAATTCCGGCGCGTAGGACGGATCAACGGATCCGCATCGTATCTATCGGATGATTCTGGACAGGAGACCGATCGTGCAGCCCCCGCTCACGGATGTAGAAGTGCGTGTCCTCGGCGCGTTGCTGGAGAAGGAGGTCACGACGCCGGACAACTATCCGCTTTCGCTGAACGCGCTGGTGGCGGCGTGCAACCAGACGACCAACCGGGAGCCGGTCATGCGGCTGGACGAGGACGTGGTGGTCGAGGGGGCCGTCGCGCTCCGCCGCCGGTACCTGCTGCGCCAGATCCAGCCGGCAGGCTCGCGCGTGACCAAGTTCGAGCACCTGCTGGCGCAGGAGCTCAAGCTGGACCGGCGCGAGCTGGCGGTGCTGGGCGTGCTGATGC
>DATING010000128.1:0-2302 GCA_035474555.1 Longimicrobium sp.
GGGTGGGGCCCTCCCCCGGCCTCGCTTAGGCTCATCCACCCCCTCCCGCAAACTGCGCGGGAGGGGGTGTATACTTCGACGAGCATTCGTCGCGGGTGCGAGGGATCCAGCACGGGCGGGTCGGGGGGAGAGATCCGACAGCGGGGTGGAGGCTCTGCACGGGCGAGGAGCCCCCTCCCCCGGCCTCCTCCCCGCTCGTTCCTCGCGGAGAGGAGGAGAACTGCACGGATGCCCGTGTCGTTCTCCCTCCCCCACGCAGTCTCCCTCCCCCACGCAGTTTGTGGGGGAGGGTCGGGGAGGGGGGCGCTCCGCCTGCGCCGGGACTCCGCTTCCCCACGTGGACTCCGCTCCATCAACCCTCCCCCAGCGGGTTGGGGGAGAGTGGGCGAGGTTTACGAGCCCGGGTGGGGGCGCGCTCGGACTCGGCCACCGACCCGGAACCTCGTGGGACGCATCTGCGGCGCCCGCGCGCTATCCTTACCCACGCGTGAGTGCCCGCAACCGCGACGGACTCCACCGGTGCAGTCTCCCTTCCCCCATGCCGTTTATGGGGGAAGGGCCGGGGATGGGGGGCGCTCCGCTGCCGGTGGGATCTCATCCACGCGACGTGCCTCGATCGCTCGGTTCCCATCCTCCGAAACCCTGTCGACAATTCCCCCGTTATCCGATCTCAGCCGCTCGCGCGGCTCCCGATATCGAACCTGACCCTGATCGATCCATGAGAATCGTGAACGTTGCGCGGGTGGCCGTCCTGGCCGCGGCCGCGCTGATCGCCCGCCCCGCCGCCGCGCAGTTCGGCCCGCCGCCGGGAGAGCCGGTGCTCATCCACGCCGGGCGCGTGTTCGACAGCGAGCGCGGCACCTTCCTGGGCGCACGCGACATCCTGCTGCGCGGCAACCGCATCGAGGCGATCGGCGAAACGCTGGAGGCGCCGGCGGGGGCGCGGGTGATCGACCTGCGGGGCTACACGGTGCTGCCGGGGCTCATCGACGCCCACACGCACCTGCTGATGGAGACGGATCCCAAGCTCAACGAGGGGCACGAGATCGCGCGCGAGGTGGCGTTCGAGGGCACGGCCCTGCGCGCGCTGCGGGGCGGTGCGCGGGCCCGCACGTACCTGCACGCGGGCATCACCACCGTGCGCGACCTGGGCAACAGCGGCACGTTCGGCGACGCAGCGCTGGCGCTGGCCATCAAGGAAGGGACGATCGACGGGCCGCGGATGTACTTCTCCGGCCCCGGCCTGAGCCCCGAGGGCGGGCAGATCCCCGGGGTGGAGCACGGGCACATGGAGGTCGTCCACGGGGAGTACCGCATCGTCAACGGGGTGGACGACGCGCGGCGGGCCGTGCGCCAGGCGGCCATCCAGGGCGCGCGGGTGATCAAGATCTACGCGGAAAACACGCCCAATCCCGCCAGCCTGAGCATGGAGGAGATGCGCGCCATCGTGGACGAGGCGCGCCGCACGGGGCTGACCGTGGCCGCCCACGCCACGGACGACGCGGCCGTGTGGCGCGCGACGGAGGCGGGCGTGAACACGGTGGAGCACGGCTACGACGTGGCGGACAGCACCTTCGCGTTCATGGCGCGGCGGGGCGTGGCGCTCGTGCCCACGGACGCGGACCGGGTGATGATGGACCGCTTCATCGAGGTCATCGGGATGGACCCCGCGCCGCCGCCGGACGGGCGCGAGCAGTACCTGGAGCGCTTTCGCCAGCGCATCCGCCGGGCGCGGGCGGCGGGCGTGACGATCGTGGCGGGCTCGGACGGGTACGCGGCGCTGGGCGGATCGCGCGGCGAGTGGTCGCGGCGCGTGCTGTGGGCCTACCTGGGCTCGGGGATGACGCCCGTGCAGGTGCTCCAGTCCGCCACGTTCCACGCCGGCCGCGCGCTGGGCGAGGAGCGGCTGGGCGTCATCCGCCCCGGCGCGTTTGCCGATTTGATCGCCGTGGAGGGCGACCCCGGCACCGACTTCGACGCGATGGAGCGCATGCGCTTCGTGATGAAGGACGGGAAGGTGTACGTGGGCGGGCAGTGAACGGGGGTGAACGGCAGTGCGAGAGTGCGAGAGTGCGAGAGTGCGAAAGTGCGAAAGTGCGGGAGTGCGAGAGTGCATTACATGATATGAGTAGATCGTACCGCTAAGCATGCAGTCGTCCTGAGCGAATGAATCCGCCGCTGGGACAGCCATAAGCCCCGTCTCGGGGACGCTCACGCGTCACCGAACGGGGGCTTCAACTGCTTCAGGGGAGGGATGCGACGCACAGTCTGCGTGAGCCCGCCACGCGCACGGCGGACAGCC
>DATING010000129.1:0-16740 GCA_035474555.1 Longimicrobium sp.
AAGTATACACCCTCTCCCACGCTGTTTGTGGGTGTGGGTGGACGAGCCTAAGCGTGGCCGGGTGTGGGCCCCCGGCAACCCCCGCCCTACCGCGCCTTCCTCCGCCCCCCGCCCTTCCCGCCGTCCTTCTTCCGCCGCGCCCCGCCCCCGCCCCGCCCGCCGCGCCCGTGGCGGTCTTCCCCGCCGCCGTTGCGGTCGCGGCCGCCGTGTCCCTTGCGCTGGCCGGCGCGCCGCCCGCGTCCGCCCTCGCCGCGGGCACGGCCGCCGCGCGAGCCGCCCTCCTCCTCGTCGCGGGCCCGGTCGCGGGTGGCGGACGACGTCTCGCGGACCAGCACGCGCGCCTCGTCCAGCGTGGCCGCGCGCACCGCCTCGTGCTTGCCGCGCGTGACCGTCCAGTGCAGCGGGCGGTCCAGCTCCGGCAGCGCGCTCTCATCCACCTCGTTGAGCGTCTTGGCCGGGATGCGCGCCCGGACGACCGCCGTTCCGTCATCCTCCAGCACGTAGTCCAGCGGGTACGAGCGCTCCGCGATCCAGATGTGGTCCGGCAGCGCCATCCACCGCGCCCGCTCTTCCGCCGGCACCAGCTCGTCCGGGTCCACCCGCAGCGGCGTCTCCATGAACCCGGCGAAGCTCTTCACCCCCGCCAGCTTCTCCAGCAGGTAGTCCGTCAGCACCTTCTCGTTGACGGCCGCCGTGGTCCCCGCCGAGCGCCGGAACACCTCGCGCAGCTCGCGCAGCGTCTCGCGGATGCGGTTCATGTCCGGGTGGTACGCCTGGCCGCTGGCCAGCGCCTCCGCCAGCGCGCGCCGCGCCGCGTCCTCGTGCGCGTGGGGGAACGCGGCGATCCCCTCGTCCTCGCTCTCCAGCACGAAGCCGTGGAACTGCTGCGCGCGCCGCAGCCGCAGGGGCGCGCGGCGGTGGGCGGGGTCGTAGACGATCTCCACCTCACCGGGCGTGGCATATTCCCAGACCATGTCGTCCGGGATGTTGGTGCCGCTGATGGAGCCGCGCGCGCGCCCCATCTTGTCCGCGAAGTACACGATCTCGCCCGCGACGGCGCCGTAGCTGCTGGCCACGCTCGTCTTGCTGACGGTCACGTGCTCGCCCCAGCTCGTCTCCTCGTCGATGACGAGATCGAGCGGCATCACCTGGGCGACCAGGGCTCGCCACTCGCGGTCCAGCTTGGGGTTCAGCTCCGGCAGGTAGCGCGGCAGCTCCAGGTCCAGCCCGCGGAAGATGGAGGCGATGGCGAGGGCGGCGTCCTCGATGGAGCGCATCATCACCCCCCGCTCTTCGCACCACTTCTCCAGCGCCTCGGCGTCGAACACGTGGCGCGGCAGGCCGTACACGCTGCCCAGGGAACCGTTGGTGGCCAGCGCGTCCTGGTAGATGGCGTACGCCGTCAGGTGGTCGCTCCCCTTGACCACGTACGCGCCGATGTCGTTGTCCTGCTGGCGCAGCATGCGGTGCAGCGACTCGATGGATGCGCACGCGGCGACGATGGGGACGAGGTGCTCATCCGCCTTTACCAGCAGCTCGCCCCACGCGCGGTCCACGGGCAGCACCTCCACCTTGCGCCCGTACTGCGTCAGCCGGCCGTTGGCGATGATGCCGCGCGACAGCAGCGTCTCCATCGCGCGCCGGTAGGCGATGCGATCCAGCGGAACGGGCAGATCCAGCTCGTCCGCGCGGACGCCCATGTCGGCGCAGGTCATCGCCACGCGCTCGGGGTCGCCCGCGAGCTGAAAGTGCGGCTCCGTGGGGCGCAGCTCGCTGAACTCGATGTTGCGCTCCGACAGGATCCACACCTCGCCGTCCTTCACGCGGCCGTGGACGCGCCCCGCCATCTGCAGGATCTCGTTGGCGCCCAGGGGCATGCGCGTCAGCACGCTCTTCCCCTTCTTCACCAGCGTGGTGAACTGCGCGTCCTCGATGACGACCGTGTCCAGCCCGCGGATGTTCAGCGCGCTCTGCCCCGCCGCCGTCATGGAGAGGACGAACGGGTGCGGCGCGCCGTCCTCTTCCAGGAACGGGCGGAGCTTGGCCACCGGCTCGCCGCCGTGGTAGAACTCCGTCATCACGCCCTTGTACCGCTCGTCCACCGCCTTGGCCACCTTTTCCGTCCCCGCCCGCGTGGGGACGAACACGGCCACGCCGCGCTTTTCCTTCTGCACGTGGCGCATGAAGCGGTCGCCCAGGAAGCCGACGGGATCGGCCGTGTTGGATACGCGCACGTTCGCCGCCTTGTCGGGGTCGAACGCGTACGATTCGATGACGGCGGCGCTGTCCAGGTAGTTCTTGTAGAACGACGGATCGACGGTGGCGCTGAGCCAGATGAAGCGGCAGCCGGCGCGCTTGGCCAGGGCCAGGCACAGCTCCAGCTCCGCGCTGGTCTGGTGGATCTCGTCGACGATGACGACGTCCGTCTGGTCGATCATGTCGTCCTGCAGCCACCGCCGCGCGATGCCCGTGGTGACGATGACCACGTTCCACGTCGGCGTTTCGGGCGTGGCCTCGCGCTCGCGGTTCACGACGCCCACGCGCAGCTCGGGGCCCACGATTTCCTGGGCGATGGGGCGGATCGCGAGCGTCTTGCCCGTGCCCGTGCCCGCCATGATGCCAAAGCCGCGGCCGGAGCGCGCCAGCTCGCGGATCTCGTCGCCGTGCTCGCGCTCGATGACGGTGGAGACGCCGGTGAGCTGCACGCCAAGCTCGATGGTCTCGCACGCCGCGCGCGTGGGCGCGATGACGACCACGCGCCCCTCGGGCGGGCGGCCGGGATATCGTTCGCTGGGAGGTGTGCTGGCTACCTCGACCATGCGGCTCCGTTTCTGTGTCGGTGTGGCTGTGACCCGCTCCTGATGGCAGCAAACCGCCCGCCGCGTTCAATCTACGCGGCGGGCGGAAGGGCAGAAAGCAGGCCAAGGGTCAGAGGAGCGAGAACGTAAGTGACCAGACAAAAGAATTATTCGATTAACGCCCCTATTGCCTGAACTACGATTTTTCGCGAAGAGCGCGTCGTGCCGCAGACTCAATTCGCCGTAATTCACTTTGGCGGTGCTCTGCGGCTTCTTCTCGTGATTGTTCCCCAGCCATTTTGCGCTGACTATCCTGCGCGGCGAGTTTATTCGTGATCTCCACAATGCGCCCTAATTCCGCAAAGGCAGCATCAAACGATCTTGGCTCAGTCTTATAGAACGCATGAAGCGAACTGCAGCCGTATCTGGGAAAATAGCCGATCATGTCGGCTTCGTCGTCTTTCCGCGCCGTCTGCCCGTAAGGCATAACCGCATGCACCGACAACGGCGCCTCCGCTCGGCAGAGTTCAACGGCTTTCTTAACATTCTTGGTCCAAAGCCAAGAACCGTGTGGGTTCAGATAGGCCACCAGCCAGAGCACCGCATCCGGTGGGACACGGCTGCCGGAAAGTTGCGGTTTAAGTTCACGGACGTCGATTCGTGTGACAGTGACAGAATCTCCAGTGTCACTTTTGGCATCTTTCGTTCGCAAGCCTTCGATTACATACCATACCCAAACAACGAGAACGAGTCCTATGATGATCGCTAGGCCCGACATAAACATCCCTCATTAAAGGTCGACGCTCGCGCTAGCTGGCCAGCTACACGCCGGTGAGCTGCACGCCCAGCTCGATGGTCTCGCAAGGCGCGCGCGTGGGGGCGATGACGACCACGCGCCCCTCAGGCGGGCGGCCGGGATATCGTTCGCTAGGAGGTGTGCTGGCTACCTCGACCATGCGGCTCCGCTTCTGTGCTGGTGTGGCGTGTGACCCGTTCCCGGCGGCAGCAAACCGCCCGCCGCGTTCAATCTACGCGGCCGGGCGGAAGGGCAGGAAGCAGGCCAAGAACTGGACTGAGCACCCAGGTCGAACGATTACATCTTCCTGCTAAAGGATGGTAGAGACAGTTTCGGGATCTGCACCACGACTCCAGGACAAAGCTCGATGCTCGTCGGAATCTCACGCCACTCTTCCACATCCGTGAACTGTGAGGCCACCCAGCGTCGAAGATCTTGGCCGTTCCGCAAGCGGAGAAGGGGAGCATGATGATCCGCGAACCACTTCGCATCGGGTGTAAATGTAGTGTTAGTGATCAGCATCCCCACATCAAAGGGATGAGCACCTAGCACCGCCGCGAACTCGCGAACTGGTCTTGGTCCCATGAACTTCATTGGTGAGCGGTGATGCTTAATCTGGGCAGCGCCAATGAATGGAAATGCAGTAGGTCCTTTCGGCACGAAGATCAGATCGATTGAACCATCTTTTCTGTTGTACGCACCGATCCGTTGAACCTGGAACCCCATCGCGTCGAATCGCTCGGCTGTAAACTCCTCAAACTCATCAGGATTCAGGCGATAGATTTCGTTGAAATCGTTGGTGAGGCGCTCTAGGAGGGGACGGGTTGCAGAAATCAGGCGGACTTGAGTGGTCCGGATAATGGCTTCGTGGATCGCTCCATTGAACTGCAGATTGATCTGGGCGCCATCATTCGCCGGCAGAGGGCGGCGCCGCCACAATCTTGCTGAGTGAGTGCCCTCTTCGTCGATGATCTCGACACAGGTCTCGCATAGATGACGTACCGACTGACGATTATGGGCTGCAGGATGCGGCTCATCACGGTAGTATGTCGCTCCGCGAGCGATCTGTGTTGTACAGATGAAGCATGTATACAAGCTGCGTGCACGAGACCGACGTAGATAAAGCCTCATGTGAGCATCCGCTGGTCCGAAGTCGAGCCACGCGCAGAATGGGAGCGCATTCTACTATAAACCAGCGCCGTAATCCAAGCAAAGGCGTCAGGATAGCTCTCCGGCAACTCCCGTGCGTGGGCGCGACGACGACTACGCGCCCCTCGGACGGGCGGGATATCGTTCGCTGGGAGATGTGCTCGCTACCTCGACCATGCAGCTCCGTTTCTGTGCTGGTGTGGCGTGTGACCCGCTCCTGATGGCAGCAAACCGCCCGCCGCGTTAAATCTACGCACGGGCGCAAGGTATGTTGGATGCCTCGACCCTACAAAGCCAACAATGTCACGTCGCATCCTTCTCATCTAGAACTTCATTTTCCTCTGGCCCATGAGGCTTCCACGCATTGCGCTTGAGAGTAGCGAGTGCTTCGCTGTGTTCCGCAAGAGCATTTAGCTCACGCCTGCGGCGATCGGATGGATCCCCGCGGTGGGTTACGGCTCCTGCCCGCCGAAGCAGACTACGGAACCTCACATTCCACTTTGGGCGGGGTACAGGTCTCTCGTCTGGAGCTAGTTTAGTATACCACGGAATCCCGCAAAGCTGACCAGAGACTGGATCTCGTATTAACGATCCATATTCAAATTTCAGTCTAAGTTGTTGCCGATGCGGATTCCCTCCGATGTCTCGGTAGGAAATCTCAGCTACAATGGATGGTAGAAAGGGCCAGAAGACGGGCAGTTTCGCATGTGGATTCCTAAGTACTTCCAAGAAAGCACCGAGATAGGCAGTATACTCGGGAGAGACCTCAAGCTCCGTATGCTGCGCACCAGTTCCCGCAGGCAGGACGTGAGTAAAGTATGGTCCTGGGTGGCGAGTCATGATCCACGTATCGCTATTCTCGCCTACTTTGATCCGAACGTGCATGGGATCTCGTAAAATATTTACGTACCTGTCCGGATCCATCTCTCGAAAGAACTCATCGAATTCTTCCCGACTAAACGTCCACACTACACTAACCTCTTGCGCCGCCCCCAGCCCAATATTGTGCAGCGGAAGAATTAATGAGTGCGGACGAGCTTGCTCCCACTCGAGAAGCCCATCTTCGCGCCGTCGCAGAATAACGCTAGTTGGCGAGACTACGAGCTGTGGTCGATATGCCGTTCTTCGTTGCTCTGCCATCTCGCGAATAGTAAAGATCGCTATGAATACTGCAATAATAACGGCCGCAGTACTAGCAGCACTTGAGATCAGCGCAATTTCGGCGTCGGTAGGCATTCCCCTCCTAGAGAAATTGACATGCGTCTCAATGGTCTATGGATCAGACACTTGGTAAGCCCCTAAGTCGCGGCTCAATTGCAGCAAGGCAACCCCATGATTTTCTGCAAGACGTGCGAGAGCCGTTTCCCAACCTGCCGGGGCAGGGCGGTAGTTTCGTGTTGCTGGATCAGCTCGCGTCCGGCGGATAGTGTTAATGGATACGCCAGTCACTTCTGCAATCTCTTCATCGGTGACACAGCGCTTGAGTCGCTCCATCGCTTCCACGAAGTCCATCTTTGGGTATTGTTAGAGTTGACAAACACGACTTGGTCAATTACATTAATACCCAAGCAGGACAAAGAACAAGGCTGGCCGCTCCTCCGCCAAGAAGACACGGCCAGCCCTCACACGGAACGACCCGAAGGCCACCCGCTCGCCAAAGCTACCCCTGCTGCGCGGCCAGGGTCAAGAGGATTGGAGATCGCCATGCGCACAGCCAAGAACTCCGCCGCTCCCGCCGCCGAGCCGCAGCCGTACACCATCGCCAAGCAGGACAAGAGCCGCTGGTGGGAGGTGCGCGACGCCGCGGGCGAGCTGGTGTGCCTGACCGTCTACCGCCGCGGCGCGCGCGAGGTGGTGCGCCGGCTGAGCCTGGCAGCGGCGTGAGGCGAAAACGGCAGCCGCGGGCGTGTCACCTGCGGCTGCCAAAGCATCACCGCCCCTACTACACAACCATTTTCGGATGTAAATTACAGGAAACGCTCTCACCAGGCGTATCACCCGACCGAAGGATCCCGATCATGAAGTGCAAGGCCGTACCCGCCGCCCTCCTGGGAATGCTGATGCTTCTGGCCGCCGGGGTGCCGCTCGGCGCGCAGGCCGGCCCGCAGCCGGGGCTGGACTGGACGCGCGTCTCGGAACACGATCTGGACGTCGCGTCCGTGTTCCTGACGGCGCGCGACCGGGGCCTGCGCGCGGCGCTGGACACCATGCAGCGGCTCGCCACCCGCGACCCGTTGATGCGCGCGAAAGGACACCAGCTGGCGCATGGCGTGGGCCGGTACGCCATGGAGAAGCAAAAGGACCTGGCACTGATCGGGGAGTGCACGCCGCAGTTCCAGTCGGGATGCTTTCACGGCGTGATGGAGGGCTACTTTCTCCAGGGCGGAACCATCGACCGTGCCTCCGTGGCGAGCGTCTGCGCGGAGCGGGGCGCCCGCGGCTTCGAGCGGATGGAGTGCTGGCACGGCCTGGGGCACGGGCTGATGGTGCACCACGCGGGCGACTTCAGGCAGGCGCTCGCCCTGTGCGACGCGCTGGAGGCGGCTCAGCCCCGGCGCGAGTGTCAGGACGGCATCTTCATGGAGCGCGCCATCCGCGCTATCGGGGCAACCCCCATCAACGCCGGGGACGGGCCGGGCATCGGCCACGCGCATGGCGCGGAGGGCCACGAGGGTCACGCCGCGCCCAGCCGCTCCGCGCAGCCGCAGGGTGGAATCGGGCGGATCACGGCCAAGCTCGCCGGCGCCCGGGAGCGCGCGCAGCTGTGCAGCGGATTGGACGAGGGCCACCAGCCGTCGTGCTGGGCGTACCAGGCGCTGGTGCTGCTGTGGAAGCACTGGATGAACCCTCCCACTGCGCTCCGCGGCTGCGACGCGGCGCCCGCCGGGGCCGTGGCCAGCTGCTACCAGGGGTTCGGCAAGCAGATGGGGGGCATGACCACCGGCGACGTGCCCAAGATGATCGAGGCCTGCCGGCAGGGCGACCCTGCCCACGTGACGGACTGCGTGCTGGGCGGCGTGGAGTACTTCACGGACCTGGACTGGAACATCGAGCCCGGCATCGCCTTCTGCCGCCAGGTGCCGGACGGTTCCAAGCCCCGGTGCTACGAGATGATCGGCGCGCGACTCACGCTGGCCCACACGGACCCGGCGCCGGTGCGCGCCGCCTGCCGGCAGGTGGAGCCCGCCCACGTCCGCGCCTGCCTGGCGGGAGCAGGGATGCCGGAACGCTGAACCGTGCCCCCTCCGCCGCCGCCGCTCCCACGCCGTATGCTTTGGACGGCAGCCGCGGCCGGAAGCGTCCGCAACTGCCTTATACGCGGGAGCGCCAGCGACGGGGGTGACGGCGCGTGTGGATGCACCCGATGACTTCGATCAGTTCCGGGGAGATGACGTAGAACAACGCGTAGGGAAATCGACGCAGCAATGCTCGGCGAGCGTGCTTGTACAACTCCGGGTACGCCCCCGGATTCCGCTCGACGGCTGCCAGGCCTGCTTCAACGGCCCGCAGGAACTCCGAGCCCAGGCCAGGGCTTCGCTCTTCGTACCAGGTATACGCGGCCGCGACATCCTCCTCCGCTGCCGGACGCAGGATCAGCGACCGAATCACTGCGCTCCTAACAGCCGCGCCTTCACCTCGGACCACGGACGACCAACACCGGGATTCGCCGCCTGCTCCTCCAAACGGCGGTCCAGTTCATCGCGCAGCTCGTCCGAGAGCTGTACCGCGTGCGGCTCGGCCGCGATGCTGTCCCAGATGTCTTCCACGAGCTGGATGCGCTCCGCCACACTCAGCTTTAGAAGATCGGGAAGATGATTCGTCTTCATGTCCAACACTACCCAAACCCGTTTGCGAGAACAAGTCCGCCGCCGAGCCGCAGCCGTACACCATCACAAGGCAGCACAAGAGCCGCTGGCGGGAGGTGCGCGACGCCGCGGGCGAGTTGGCGTGCCTGACCGTCTACCGCCGCGGCGCGCGGGAGGGGGTGCGCCGGCTGAGCTTGGCCACGGCGTGAGCGACAAAGCCGATCGGCCACCACATCTGAAACGCACGACGGCCTCACCGAACCTGCGGTGAGGCCGTCTTCGTTGCGGCGCTCAGCGGATGCATCGCAAGCCACATCGCACCCGCACGCCCTCCCTCAGCCAGCCGCGTCGTAGGCGCGGCGCAGAACGGAGAGGATCTCGGCGTCGAGGTCGGCCGGGGAGGAGAGGGCGACGGCGTACTGGCACATGCCGCCGGGCTTCTGCGCCACGATGCGCTCGCTCCCCACGTCGTCCTTGAGGTTGATGCCCAGCTCGGCACGGTCGGCGGTCCTGGGGCCCAGCATGGCGAACTGCTTTTTGCGGCGCAGGGCGACGTAGCCTTTCTTGGGCGCGACCTCGAAGTCGCCCCACGGCTGGATGGCGGCCATCAGCGCATCGTGGATGGAACGCAGGTGCGCCTTCTTGCCCGTGTAGATGTCCGCCAGCGGGTCGGCGGCGGCGTCACCGGACGCGGGGGCGGCGCCCTTTTCGCCCGCCGCGAAGTGCGCGAGCGCGTTGGCGTCGCCGTAGCCCAGCCCGTACGTCTCCATCAGCCAGGTACGCACCTCGCCGTGCCTGGTCTTGCCGGACCCGGAGATGGCGGTTCGCAGCGCGGCGAGATCCTGGCCCGTCTTTGCTTCGATGTTGCGCAGCTGGGTGGCGTTCGCCTGTTCGGGACTGCTCATCTGCACCTCTTCGGGGGAAGGCCGGTCCGGAGGGAAAGGGAGAGGAATGCTTCTCGGATGCACCGAGGCTGGCCGCTCCGTCGCCAGGAGACAACACCAGCCTCACGCGCGGATCGACCCCGGCGGCCGCCGCTCGCCCAAGCTACCCGTCCCGCGCGGCGAGGGTCAAGAAGATGGAGATCGTCATCGCGTCGGATTCCTCCTCGCGAAAGCCACTGCGCAATGGACACCGATGCAGATCAAGAGCCGCTGGTGGGATGCGACGCCGTGGGCGGGTTAATGTGCTTGGCCGTGTACCGCCGCGACGCGCGTGAGGGGGGGCCGCCGTCGGAGCTTGGTTACGGCCTGACTGAACGCAGCCGCGGACAGCCGCAGGCGGACGGCCCAGGTGTGCGGATGCAGCGGCTTGCTGGCGGGACCATGGGAGTCGGCGCCGGCCGAGCCGTCGTTTCGCTGCATCGCGTGGCATCATCAGGTAGGGTGACGCGAGAGTAGCCTGCTCGCGCGGCGTTTCAAGGGCGACCGCCTGGCGAGTCCGCCTTCGATTTGTCCGCGCGCCCAGCTTCGGATCGCTCGCAGCCGGCGAGCGGCGGCTCGGTCCGCAACGGGCCGCGGGCGAGCCGAAGCGGCCGGGAGCCGCCCCTTTCGGCGGAATTTCGGTTTACAGGTCCGCCACGGAGGCGCGTTCTGGGGTGGCGCGGCGACGTCCTCGCACGGGGCGAGCGACGGCGCGCGCGGGGCCGCTTGGGTGCGCTCCGGACCGGCCGGTGACGGCGCCGCATCCATCCACCCTCGTGCGCTGCGGCCATGCCGAGCATCACGATCACCATCAGCCCGAGGCCCAGCCACGCCCATCCACCAACGACCAGGGCGATTGGAATCCCACCGCCCACCAGGGAGATCCCAAGCGCGTGGAGATGCCGCATCGTAAGCGGAGCACGCCGCGCCGCCGGGTCGCCACCCCGTACCGGCAGCAGTCCGGGCTCGCGATCATCCCGTCCCGGTTCTCTCGAATCATTGTCCGCGTGCATCGCGCTCCTGTCGCGTTCCGGTAGTAAAGTGTACAGTTCAGGATACCCTCCGAAACCTCCGCAAAAACCCGTCTACTTTCTCCTGAGAATTCCAAAAATCTTAGTAAATATGCGCCTGAATCCATCGTTCATGGTGTTGCACGATTCTTCTTATCTGTGTAGTCTTGGCTGTACGCTTCTTACCATATGGACACGTACAAACACAAGGGACGCCCCCGCCGGAAAGTCAGGACGGCTTTTGGGGACGTCCAGGCCGCCATCACCCGGTAGTGGCCAAAGTAGACGATGCCTGCTGGAAGCGCAAGCCATAACGATGGATCACCGTTCGGTGCCCGTGGAGGTGCTGCGCGAGTTCGCCCGGACGCAGGCGGAGCTCAGCTCCATCCGCATGATCTCGGAGGATGCAGGTGTCGGCCGCTCGACTCTGCACAAGTTCATCACGGCCGGCACCACGCCGCACCCGCGCGTGCGCAGACTGCTGGCCCTGTGGTACCTGCGGCGCATGAGCGGCCTTGACGAGCTGGAGTTGATTCGCCCCTATGTGGCTGCACTCGACGTCCTGTTCGGCGACGTGCCGGACCCGGCGCGCGTGCGCGCCACGAGGGGTGTACTGGACAGCGTGGACCGGGCATACGCCGAGATCGGTGTGGAGCCCCCGCGCTGGATCGAGGTTCTCCGCACACGCCTGACACGAATGGCCGGGTCGGCTGTCCTGGCGTGGACGACCTGACGAGAGGTCCCGCGCGCGAGTGCGGGAGGCGCGAAAACGTTCATCAAAAAGCAGCCGCGGACACGATCGTCCGCGGCTGCACGTTTTTACCTGAAGGAAAAGCTGGCGCCCCCCGAACCGCCTCCTGCACGTCTCCGAAAGCCCCATGGCGTACGGGAGCTCCGAGAGGCGGTGCCCGCCCTTCACCGTTCGTCCTCCCCAGCTCCCGCACGGTGGCGAGCACGATGCGCGCGCAGGATAGCGTCGCACAGGGAAGGGCCCTCAGCGCGGCAGAGCAGTCCCGGCGCGGTCGAGCACCACCGTGCCGGCAAGCGCTTCATCTCTCCTCCCGCTCCGCGTACCGAAGCGGGCGCAGGGATCGCTCGTCGCGAAGCGGATTTGACGCGCAGTGACGATCCCGCCCAGAATGTCGCCACAGCGCATCATCCAGAAAGCACTTCAGACCCAGCCCATGACCGCCATCCCCCGCTCCGCCGTCTTCGTCAACGCCGCCGAGGTCGCGGTGTGCACCGGGCCCGCCCGCGCGTCCGAGGACGCCGATCCTGCGGGGGTCCTGCACGGCGTGGCTGTCGCGGTGGTGAACGGCGTCGTGGAGACGCTGGGGCCGCAGGACGACGTGCTGGCCGAGCATCCGCACCTGGAGCGGGTGAACTGCGCGGGGATGACGCTCACGCCGGGGTTCGTGGACAGCCACACGCACGCCGTCTTCGGCCGCTACCGCACGGACGAGTACGCGCTGCGCTGCACGGGCGTGCCGTACATGGAGATCGCGCGGCGGGGCGGCGGCATCAACGCATCCGTCCGCGACCTGCGCGCCCGCAGCGAAGACGAGCTGGTGGAGATGGCGCTCCCGCGGCTGAACGAGATGCTGCGCGGCGGCACCACGACGGCGGAGGTCAAGAGCGGCTACGGGCTGTCCACGGAATCGGAGCTCAAGACGCTGCGCGCCATCCGCCGGCTGAACGCGATGCAGCCCATCGAGCTCATCCCCACCTTCCTGGGCGGCCACGAGGTCCCGCCGGAGTTCCGCGAGAACCGCGCGGCGTACGTGGACCTGCTGGTGGAGGAGATGATTCCCGCCGTCGCGGAGGCGGGGCTGGCGCGCTTCTGCGACGTGTTCATGGAGCCGGGCGTGTTCGGGCGGGACGAGACGGAGCGGATCCTTCGCGCGGGGCTGGCGCACGGGATGCGGCCCAAGCTGCACGCGGACGAGCTGGAGGGGAGCGGCGGGGCGGAGCTGGCGGCGGAGCTGTGCGCCGCCTCCGCCGACCACCTGGGCGACATCAGCGAGGCCGGCATCGCGGCGCTGGCAGGCTCATCCACCGTGGCGACGCTGCTGCCTGCGACGCTCTTCTTCCTGGGCCGGCCTCGGTGGGCGCCGGGACGGGCTTTGCTGGATGCGGGCGCCACCGTCGCGCTGGCCACGGACTTCAACCCCGGCAGCTCGCCCACGCCGTCCATGCACTTCGTGCTGACAGCCGCCTGCAGCCGCATGGGGATGAGCCCCGCCGAGTCCCTGCGCGCCGCCACCGCCGGGGGCGCCGCCGCGCTGCAGCTGTCGGACGGCCGCGGCACCCTGGCCCCCGGCGCCCCTGGCGACCTGGTGCTGTGGCGCGCGTCCTCCGCCGCCGAGATCCCCTACCGCCTCGCAGCGCCCATCATCGAGGGCGTGTGGAAGGCGGGCGAGCGGGTGGTGTGAATCACGCCATCGCGGACTGCTCGCGCCGATGACCAGCAACGAATCAGCCGCGGACCGTGAGGCCCGCGGCTGATTTGCATCCGATCGAGACGATCCGTTGCCAGCCGAGCTCCGCGCCGGCGCACAGGTCTTTATCGGCCAACGGGAGCAATCCGCCGAGACGCGTCAGCCGCCCGTGTTGCCCAGATACTGCGACGGGATGGGATTGGCCGGGGTCTCGGTGTCGAACACCAGGTTGGTGATCCACCAGCGGTTCTGGTGGTAGAGCAGCTGCACGCCGTTGATGCCCCGCTCCACCACCTCGGCCTTGGGGCCGGCCAGGCGCATCTCGTAGGTGCTGAACACCTGGGCGATGGTCCCGAACTGGTCCACGTGGTGGCCGATCTCCCGCTCCCAGAACCCCTCCCCCATCGTGTAGCCCGGCCCCGCCAGCCGGATGAAGTCCTCCACCGACAGGTTGAAGAAGTACGACCGCCCCCCCGGGCCCGGCTGCACCCAGGCGAGCTGCGCGCCGCTCAGGAACAGGGAGCGGAACCGGTCCCAGTCCCGCGGCTGCGCGGCGGGGCCGGTGATCACGTCGTACAGCGCCTCGACGATCGCCTGGGGAGAGGCGACGTCGGGCGGCAGGGCGCCGGAACGTGCGATCTGCGCCGTGGGCGACGCGTTCTGGATGCCCAGGTTCGTCTGCTGCGCGCCGAGCGGCGTGCCGATCACCGCAACGGCGAGCACGGCCAGCCTGCCCGCGTGAAGCCACGTGTGTCTCATCTTGCTCTGCTCCGATAGGGTGGCGATCCGCTTGTAATTACATATTACGCCGTAAATTTATATTAGCAAGTACCTCCCGGAACATCCGGCGCACCCGCTTCGGCGGATGAGGCCGATCCGGCACGGTCAGCCGGCTGGCATGGGTCCTGTTTCTCGGTCCTTGGTGAGGGCGGGCAGGCGGCCGTACGTGCCATGCCCGCGAGCCGCACGCGGCGCGATCGGCGCGCGTGCAGATCCGCGGATGCTTGGAGGGGGACGGATGAACGTGGAGGATCGGATGCGCGCCATCGCCATCGACCGGTTCGGCGGGGTGGAGACGCTCACGCTGAAGACGATGCCCATCCCGGAGATCGGGCCGGAGGAAGTCCTGGTACGGCTGGAGTTCGCCGGCGTGGGCGAGTGGGACCCGTTTGAGCGCGAAGGCGGATACGCGCAGATGATGGGGATCGAGCCGGACTTTCCCTACGTGCTGGGTTCCGAAGGCGCGGGGACGGTGGCCGCCGTCGGGGAGCGGGTCAGCGGATTCGCGCCCGGCGACCGGGTGTACGCGATCGGGTTCCTGAATCCGCGCGGGGGATTGTACGCGGAGTACGTGGCCATCGATGCGAATCTCGTCTCACCGGTTCCCGGCGCGCTGACGACGGAGCAGGCAGCGGCGGTGGGCGGCGTGGGGATCACGGCCCTGCGCGGCCTGGACGACACGCTGAAGATCCAGCCTGGCGAATCGGTGATGATCTTCGGCGCGGGCGGGGGCATCGGCCACGTGGCGGTGCAGCTCGCGAAGCGGATGGGCGCGCGCGTGCTCGCCGTCGCGTCGGGCGCGGACGGCGTCGCGCTGGCGGAGCGGCTGGGCGCGGATGCGGTGGTGGAGGGACGCGCGGGCGACGTGCCCGCCGCGGCGCGCGCCTTTGCCCCCGGCGGCCTGGACGCGGCGCTGCTGACGGCGGGCGGCGAGGCGGCGGAAACGGCGCTCGTCGCGCTCCGCGAAGGTGGGCGGGCCGCGTACCCGACCGGCGTACAGCCGGAACCGCAGGCGCCGGAGGGAGTCCGGCTGGACGTCTACAACGGCGACCCCGACCGGGACATCATCGACCGGCTCAACCGGCTCATCGAGGCCGGCCCATTCGACGTGCACGTCGCGCGCACGTTCCCCCTGGAGCAGGCGGCGGATGCGCATCGCGCGCTGGACGGACACTACCTCGGCAAGCTCGCGCTGCGGATCGGCTGATCGGGCCCCACGCCGGCGGATTCCGACCGTGGCTGGTCGAGCGGGTGCATCACGAGCGCTCGGCCAGCCCCGTCGGCCTGCGGATGCGCACCCGGTGCCCGTCCGGCGCGACCGTGCCCCACCGGTCGCGCGAGGCCCAGCCGACTCCCACGGCCCAGGCAGCGGCGACCAGCGCGTAGACGCCGACCCACGCGCCCACCTCCAGCAGCGACGGGTAGTCGCGCTCCCACAGCGCCTCGAACTGCATCATCCCGCCGGAACGCAGGGTCTGGTAGTCCGGCCCCGTCTGCGGGAGCAGCGCGTACACCGCCGTCCCGCCAAACGCATGCGCGCACGCGGCCGACAGCGCCATCCAGCCGTACCACGGTTCGCGGAGCTCCCGTGCGTACCGGGCGGCCGGCTCGGTGTGGATCACGACGACCGCGTAGAGCAGCACCCCCGCGGCGACCGGCCCCGACCAGCTGTCGGAGAGCACCCAGAACCCGTCGATGGCGAGCACGGCGAGCAGGATTCCGTATCGAACCCAGACGGCGACGAGATAATCGGCAGCCACGTCCAGCCTTCTCGCGTATGCAGGCGAACCGATGGGGATCGGAGGTGGAACGCGCGGCAGTGGATGGATCTGCCCGCAATCCGGCCACGCGCGTCCTGGCCAATGCTAATCGTCGTCCGCGCGCACCCCCGCCGCCTCGTCGTACGTGCGGCGGGACTGCTGCACGGCGTCGGCGTTGGCCTCCACCCACAGCCACATCGCGCAGGTCGCCTCGTTCAGGGTGTGGCCGCGTGCCGTCAGGCGGTACTCCACGCGCGGCGGCACCTCGGGATACACGCGGCGCGTCACCAGCCCGTCGCGCTCCAGCTGGCGCAGCGTCTTGGTCAGCATCTTCTGGCTCACCCCGCCGACGCGGTCGCGCAGCCGCGTAAAGCGCATCTCCCCGCCCTCCTCCAGCGCATCCAGCACCAGCAGGGTCCACTTGTCCGCCACGCGCTCCAGCACCTCCCGGAGCAGCTCCTCCTGCGCGGGGGTGATGGGCTCCGCGAGACGAATCCCCTGCGTTTTCTCGATAGTATCCATCGGGTACCTATAGCACTTTTGGGTGCCTACTTTACGTTGGATACCAAAGCTCGCGATCATTGTCGCCGTACACAAGGCCGGCGGCGGAGCGCATCCGGGGACCGGCTGGACGGAAGCGAAACATCCACGAGAGCTTGGGACGATGATGATCACTCGGCAGCTGGGGAGCACGGGTCCGCGCGTATCGGCGCTGGGGCTGGGGGCCATGGGGATGTCGGGGATGTACGGCCCGGCGGACCGCGCGGAGAGCATCGCCACGATCCACGCGGCGCTGGACGCGGGCGTCACGCTCGTCGACACGGGCGACTTCTACGGGATGGGGCACAACGAGATGCTCATCGGCGAGGCGCTGCGGGACCGCCCGCGCGACGCGGTGCAGATCAGCGTGAAGTTCGGGGCGATGCGCGACCCGGCGGGCGGATGGGGCGGCGTGGACGGGCGGCCGGCGGCGGTCAAGAACGCGCTCGCCTACACGCTGAAGCGGCTGGGCACGGACCACGTCGACGTGTACCGGCCGGCGCGCGTCGATCCGAACGTGCCGATCGAGGACACGGTCGGCGCGATCGCCGAGATGATCGACAAGGGCTACGTCCGCATGCTCGGCCTCTCCGAAGCGTCGTCCGAGACCGTGCGGCGCGCGCACGCCGTGCACCCGGTCGCCGATCTGCAGATCGAGTACTCGCTCGTCTCACGCGGCATCGAGGACGACATCCTGCCGACGCTCCGCGAGCTCGGCGTCGGCGTCACCGCGTACGGCG
>DATING010000130.1:0-9858 GCA_035474555.1 Longimicrobium sp.
TCCTCGTGCGGCAGCTCTCGCGCACCGGGGAGATCCCTTCGGTCGACTCGGTGGGATATCTCGTCCTTCCCTCGGTGTTCGCGCAGGCGACCACCGAAACCGAGCGCCTGTACGCCAACGCCTACGCTGCCCTCAAGGAATTGGAGTACTTCAGCGCCCGGAAGGACCAGCGGTTCGGCGCGGTCGGCAGTGACGCTGGCTTGGACGACCGTGTGCGGGAGATCTCGGCGCACGACCTCGTGGTGGACTGGGAGGCGACCGGCCGGCCCGTCGCCGTGGTGGGCCCGCCCTTCAACTCCTGCTTCCTAGTGGGGAACGCGCCCTACGGCGGGTCCGCCATCCCGCCCGACCGCAAGGGCGACCTGTTCGACATGATTGCCGAGAACATCTTCCTCGACTTCTCGCGGCAGCGCTTCTCCGATCAGAAGCGCAGCCTGCGCTCCAACCTGGAGGACTACCTCAAGAACGAGCTGGAGTACACCTACCTCGAGGGCGACCAGACCGTGCTCCAGGACGTGCTCTCCTTCCGGTTCTCGGCGTTCGGGCTTTCCAAGATGTACGTGCCGGTCGACCGCATCCGGCGGGCCTGCGCGTACCGCTTGGCCATGGACCTGATGGATCGGTGGCTGGTCCGGCGCGATCCGCAGGGCGACCTGCGCACCCACCTGCGGGAGACCGAGGCCGAAGCGCTGGCGATCCGCGTCGGGGGCGGGCGCGACGACCTTCGCGAGCGGCTGGACCGTGTGGACGACGCGGGGAAGACACTGGCCCAGGCGATTGCCGCGCACTGGGAAACCGAGCGGCGTGAGCAGCTGCGGCAGCTGGCCGACCTAGACCGGCCCGGCATCAAGGGGCGAATGGGCCAGGAGCTGGACGCATACCGGCAGGCGTACTTCAACCGCTCCGACGACGAAGGACGCTGGGGCGCCTTCATCCGGCGCCTGCGGCTGGTCACCGGTCCGCGCCTGCGGGACGACCTCACGGCTCGGCTGGAGGAGCGGCTGCACGCCTGGCTCAACACCGAAACGGTGCGACTTCCGTTGGCCGGCGACTACCTGAAGACGGTAAGCGAGCTGCTGGCTGACCTGGAGGCGCGATACCGGAAGTCGGCGGAGGCGCGGACCCGCGAGTCGACCCGGATGCGGACCCGGTGGGAGGGAATCCTGGATGCCGTGGAGGAAGAGGAGACCGGCGGGCCCCGGCAGCACCGCTGGTCGGTGCGCGTGCTGATCGATGAGGCCTGCGCCACCGTAGCCCGGCACTTCGAGCACGCCGCCTACGCGGAGCTGTTCACCGTGGGGGCCGACGTACTGGCCGAGCTGCAGCGGGCCGTGGGCTCCGAGCGCGTGGAGGTGGACAACCGGGGCGAGGAGCGGACAATCCGCACGGGGCTCGTGCAGCGACTCTACACGCTTATCGAGGCGGTCGGCGAGGCGCGCGCGGAGACGAACCGGCGCCTGCAGGCGTTCGACCGCGCCGAGGAGCACCTGGTGTTCACGAACCTGTACGACACCGGGATGTTCCGCGAGTTCTACCAGCTCTTCCGCCCCGACGGCTCCGCCGAGGCGATCAACGAGCGCACGCTGCGCGACTTGGAGATCCAGATGCGGGACGAGTTGCAGATCCGCAGCCCGTGGGACCTGCACGACCGCATCCGAGGCGACGGGCTCGACACGGTGCGCGGCCGCATCGAGGATTTCGCCGCGCGGCCGTTTGCCCGCATGCACGCCGGAAACGCGGACGCGGTAACGCTCCTGAGTACCCGTCCCGAGGGCGCGAGCCCGACGTACGACGAGATCCTGCAGCGGCTGGTGGAGAAGGGCAACGCTTGGCTGCGGCCTAACGAGCGGGCGCGTCAGGGCGGGTCGCCGCTGGCGAGCAACTACGCCGTGGCTTCGCTCCTGGGGCTGGATCGGGAGCGGAAGTCGCAGGCGCGGTACGCCCAGTTCGAAGACGCGTTCGTGCAGCGCGCCAGCCGCCTTCCCGGGATCAAGAACACCCAGCCGAGCGTGGTGGACACCGACCCGGACGTGGTCCTCTTCTACTCCGAGCAGGCGGGCGTTCCGCTGGCGTACATCGAAGGGATCGACGGCTACCGGCGGGCGTACCGGCGGAAAGTCACCGAGTTCCTGCACCTGGACCGGCGGACCGACCGTTTCATGGACGTGGCGCTGAAGGACGCGGAGGAAGTCAAGCTGGCCGTGCGCGTAACCCGCGCCGTGGTGCTCGGAGTGATCCTCCGGGTGGTGGAGGTGACAGGGAAGGGCGACGAGACGGCGCTGCACCACACCGACCAGCGGCGATTCCCCCCTCAGCAGCGGCACCTGGGGACGCGGCTGGACACGGTCGAGCTTCTCTCGGCCGACCGGGATCTCCTGTCCGCGATCGAGAGCGGGATCGAGGAGCGGATCCGCACACTGGACGTGCAGCGCACCCAGCAGTTCTTCACGCTGCTCTCCTGGCACGTGCTGGACGGACGGGCGATGGGATTGCCGGAGATGGGGCCGTTCGCCCCCCGGGACGTGCGGGTGGGCGAGTCCATCACCCGCCGGGTCCCCATCGAGAACCGCGCCATCGAGGAGGCGCTGGAGACCGTTCGCAAGCGGATGCGGGATATGGGGCTCGTCCCCGAGGGCGCCGCGGCCGGCGAGGTGGGCCGACGAGTGTGGGAGCAGTGGTACCCGGTTCGGAACGACTTTGCCGAGCCGGTCTCCTTCGGTTCCGACACGGTGATGGCCTTCCGGCAGTTCCCCGTGCAGATCCAGTCGCCGGCCGGGGTCCCGCTCGCCGCGCAGGACGCGGGCGGCGTCTTTGACCAGGAGCTGTTCTGATGACCGTCTGCACGGTCTGCAGGGTGGCTCCGCTGGGAGGGAAGGACCGCTTCTGCTTCCATTGCGGCGCGCGGCTTCGCAAGCTGACGCTGGAGTTGCCTTCACTGCTGGTGATCGACGCCGAGCGCGCGCGCCAGCAGGTGCTATGGGTAGAAGGGCGGCTCGTGAACGCGGGACAGTTCCCTGATCGTGCGCACGTCCTCACTCCCGACGTTCCCTGGGTCCAGGTGTTCGGGGAGACGGACGGCCCCGCGCCGGACGGCGGATGGGAGCTGCTTCCCGGAGCGGGTACGCCGGTACGGCTGCGCGTGCACATTCCGGGGGCGCTCCCGGACGACTCACCGGGACCCCGCCGCATCACGCTGCACGCGCGGGGTGAGCAGGACGGCGAGGGGCGGGACGACGCGCAGGCCACCCTGCAGCTGCAGAAGCCGCCGCAAGCCTTGATCACGTGGACGGACGGCGCGGACTACTGCGTGGACGACGGTCCGGCCGAGGTGCGCGGAGATCTCGTGGTCGCCGAGCCATGGCCCGCACCCCTGGAAGTCCAGTCCGCCGTCCGCTGGGCGGAGGCGTCGCTCGTTCCCGGGGAGCCCGCTCGGGTATCGGCGCGGATCCGCGGCGACGCGCTCACGACGGAGCTGGGGGACGGCCGGCCCGCGTCCGTCCCCCTCCTTCTCCAGATGCGCTTTCCGGGGCTGGAGGGGTGGTGGGAGGTCTCGGCCGACCTGGCGCTTCGCTGGCCGCCCCTGCTCGTGGTGTTCGACGAGGAGCGGAAGCCGGCCGCGGATGGGGGCATTTCTTGGCGGCTCCCCTCGGGGCGCCGCTGGCGGCTGGCGCTGAAGTTCGAGAACCGCGGCGGGATGGACCTCGTGGTCCGGGGCGCCGCCCTCGAGCCGGAGTTGTCCTCGATCTATCCGCTGCAGCGGCTCCCGAGCGAGGACGCGCCCTGGATCCTGGGACCGGGTGCTTCGCGGATCATCACTGTCCTCGTGGACCTCCCGGACGAGCCGGTGACGATCGAGACGTCGCTGCGGGTCACCACGTCCATGTCGAGCCAGCCCGAACTCTTGGTTCGCCTCCGCGTCGAGGCCTATCACGTGCCGGATTTCGCCGGATGGGTGGGGATCGACTTCGGCACGACGAGCAGCTGCGTCTCGGTCTGGAGGCAGGGGGCAGCCCGTCCGGAGACGGGCATGCTCTTCGGCGGGTACCGGGTCGCCGGGTCCAGCCCGATCGCGACCGACATCCTTCCCTCGAGCATCCGCTACCGTTCCCGGCCCGCCGCGCATCTGCGGACCTGGGAGATCGGGGCGCGGTCCAGGCTGGCTCCGGGTGACGTCGTCCTGCACTCAATCAAGCGCCACCTGGGAAGCGATGCCTCCCTGGCGGTGCGGTACGTTGATCAGCAGGAGGACGGCGAACTTTCCCCAGTGGAGGTGGCGGCGGACATCATCGAGCAGCTGGTGCTCGATGCCGAGGCGCGCCTGCAGCGGCGGATCCGCCACTGCGCGCTGACCCATCCCGCGCGCTTCTCCATCCGCGCCCTCCAGGAGCTCTGCGCGGCTCTCAAGGACCGCGGGATCGCCGTCGATCCCCAACTCCCCGAGCCCGTCGCGGCCGCCCTGCACCACGTGGTCCGGCATCCTCCTGCGGGGGCCTCCGACTATCACCTCCTGGTCGTCGACCTGGGTGGAGGGACCAGCGACCTCGCGCTGCTGCGGATCCAGGACCGGTTCGAGGACGACGCCGGCATCCGGCGGCGGAGCATCCGTCCGGAGCTCCTTTCCGTCACCGGGAACCGCTGGGCGGGGGGCGACGACATCACATGGGCGATCCTGGAGCGCTTCTTCGGGCGGGTCGATACGGATGAAGCGGCTTCGAAGTCCCTGGGGTCACTGAACGTGGAACAGGTGCGCCTCATAAGGAAAGCCCTCTTGTCGACGCCCCGGAACAAGCGGCGTTCGGATTCGCTGCTGAGCGAAGGGTTCAGCTTGGCCGACAAGGCGAAGCAGAAGCAGACGGAAGGGGGTAGTGAAGCTGGTGACTTGGGAGAGGAGTTGACGGAGATCATCGACGCGTTCCTTGAGGAGAGCGCCCTACTGCGGATGGGGCGCGATCTCCTGAAGGCGGCGGGCGTGGCGGAGGAAGGCGTTCACCTGCTGCTCGTGGGGCAGTCCTGGATGAACAAGCACCTTCAGAAACGCGTCTTCGATGCCTTTCCTTGCGCGGTGATCCGTCCAGGCGAGTTCACGCCGCAGACGCTCAAGGCCCCCGTGGCGCTGGGCGCCAGCCTCGCCCATGCGCTGAGCGGGCACCACGACCTGGGATTTGACCTGGACCGGACAGGGATCGTCCGCATGCCGCCCGCGCGCATCGGCACGCTCCGCCTCGACCCCGACACGGGCGCGCAGGTGTTCTTTCCCCTGGTGAAGACGGACGGGGCGTTCGAGAGCTGGCAGGAGGTTCCGATCCGTCTGACTAGGGGACGGCTGGTGACGATCTGGGAGAACAGCGGCGGCAGCAACGAACTGGACTTCGAGATCGGGGGACTGCGAACCTCGAACCCCGAGCTGCGGCAGATCGGGGTGGTGCGGATCGGCGACCATGTGCCGGACGCGGTGGAGGACGGGGAGCTGGTGAAGGGAAGGCTGGAGATCCGGCTGAACCGCGAGCAGCAGGTCGAGCTGAAGATCGATCCGGTGGCGGCGCCCTGGATCCTGGGGACGTCCCCCGCATGAGCCAACCCTTGATGATGGAGACGGCTTGCATGCATAGCGCGCGTGCGGTGCCGCGCAGCCACTGGCGCATGGTCCTGGGCCTCACGGCGGTCCTGTGCGCGGGATCGGCGTGCGACGTCGGCGGCCGCGGGAACGGCCTGGAGGACGCGGAATCCGGCATCATGGAGGGAGCCGATACCGCGCGGGCCGCGGGTTCGGTGCCGGACTCCGCCGGGCAGGCCGCGGCGGCGCCAATTGACACGGGAAAGAGTGCGCCGGCCGAAATGGGCGGCGGGGAGGACGCCGCACCCGATGGAACGGGGCTGGCCGAGCAGGCCGTGCGGTTCTTGGCGGGCTCGACCGGTCGCCGCGTGGTGGTCTGGGCGGACTCCACGCCAAGCGCCCGCATCCAGATCCAGGAGAGCCGCGGGGGTGAGAGTGGCGCCGCGGCAACGTGCCAGGTAGATGCCCCCCGGGACGTCATCGTGGAGCCCCGCGCGTTTCCCCGCGGGGCGGCGGCGACTCTGGAGGTGCGGGCGGAGGTGGGGTTCACTTCCGGTGATCTCGCCGTACGCTGCGCGCCGGATCCTCCGATGAGAATCGCGCTCGTGAACGCAGCCCTCATGCTCGCGCGGGATTCGGGCTCGCTCCTCCCGCCGGGTGACGATCCGGACGGTTTCGGCCTCGCCGATCTGCTGGCTGCGTTGGCCCTGCTCGCCGCGTTCGGCATCCTCGTGGTCCTGTGGCGGCTCTCGACGGAGATCAAGAGCCACGCAAAGTCCCTCACACACGCCATCCAGGGCCGGCCGTCCACGAAACCGGAAGTGCAAGTGCTGCCGGCGACCGGTCCCGATTTGGCGCCGATGCTGGGGCGAATCGAGGAGAGCCTGCGCGGAGAGGCCGGGGAGCGGGAGAAGATCGTGGCCGGGCTGAGGACGCTGAGCCAGACGGTTGCCCAGGCCGGCACCGCGCTGTCGGCCGCGCTCGAGGGTCTACCGTGCATCCAGGCCCCACCCAGTTCCGGCGACGCGGAAACTGCCGGCGCGGCACCCTGGCCGGCGGAAGCCGCCGTAGCTCCGAACAACCGGCTCGCGAGCGTTTTTGAGAGCCTGCATCGAAGCCAGGGTCTCGTCGGGGAGGACGGCGCGCTGAAGCGGGAGGCGGGACGGCTGAAGGGGCTCACCGACACGGTGGGCAGGGCGGCGGAGCTGATCGCCAGCCGTCTCGAGAATTCGGCCACGGACGCACGATCCTCGAAGCTCGGGGCCGAGGTTTCCAGGCTGCGTGCCCGCTGCGAGCAGCTGGCCGGGCGATTCTCCGAGCTCCAGATGGACGCCGGTCTCACGGCGTTCCCCGTCAGGGCATACATCTACCCGAACCATCGCAACGTGCGGGACGTGGCGAACCAAGTCATGGCTGGGCTCGAGGAGTCCGCGTTGCTGCTGGCAGGCCAGACGGACCTCCTGCAGAAGCAGTTCGAGCAGATGGTGACGGAGGTGCTCCGGCCCACGCTCAAGGCGGCCAACTACCTTCGCGCGGACGAGCCCGAGCCAGAGTGGCTCAGCATGATCTGCAAGGCACTGGGTGCCGAGCTCTTCCGTCCACAGGTCGGAGAGGGGATCGATGGTGACGGATGCGAGGTGCTGTCCGGGTCCCCCGGGTCGCTGATCAGCGGTGTGCGTGCCCCCGCCTACATGTACAATCACCAAGTGCTCATTCCCGCGCTGGTCGAGATGAATGGCGACGGCTGACGCGCGCTCCGGGAGTTCGCCGGGGGAGGGCCAATGAGCGTCCTTGGGGAGATGACCTTCGGGACCTGGGTCTTCGTCGCCGTGCTTGGTCTGGTGTTCGCCGTGGCGCTGGTGGGATTGTGGCGCGTTGCCGCCGCTTGCTCGGCCGAAGTGCTGGCCCTGGAGGCAATTGATGAGGAGGCGCCCGCGATTCGGGACGGGGCGGATGCGCGTAGCGAGGCTCGGGCGCGACTCGAAGCCGCGGATTTCCGCGAGACGACCGCCGTCGGCGAGCGGATCGGGTTGCTGGCCGAGAGCGCCGCGGTACAGCAGCTCCCCGACCGGGAGGTGCTCGCCTCGCTGGCGGCGGCCCGGCTGCGGGGGCCTCTCGCGCTACCGCGCGTGATCGCCGGGGTGCTGGTGCTCATCGGACTGGCGGCCACGCTGTGGGGATTGACAGGGGCCGTGAGCGGGCTGCAGCGCTTCAAGGTAGCCGCGGCGCAGCCGACGAACACGGCTCCGCTCCGCGATCGGATGGCGGAGCAGTCGCGCCAGGTGGACCAGCTATTCGAGCACATCCAGACGACGCTCGGCGGCATGCAGACGGCGTTCGTCCCCGCGCTAGTGGGCGTGGGGCTCACCATCCTGCTGCTGTTCCTGATCCACCGGGCGCAGAGCCGGTCGGGTGCGCTGCTCCTGCGGCTGGAGAGATCGACGGATCTCGTCCTCCTTTCCTTGTTCCGTCCCTCGGGGGCGCTGGGGCTGGACGAAGCCGCCGTCGGCGCGCGCGATGCGGCCGACGGGCTGCTGCGCTCGGCAGACCAAGCGGCCGGCGCGCTCAGGGATTCCGTCGCCCGACTCGCGGACCGGTTCGCGGAAGCGGCGAAAAGCGCGGCCGAGGTCATTGCGCGCGGTGCACAGGACGGCTCCGCATCGGTTGCCCGGATGGTGGAGACCCTGGAGTTGCGCGCCCAGACCGAGGTAGACGACCGCAGCCGGTTGATCGAAAGCGCAACGGAGCGTCTGACCCTCGCGGCCAGGGACGGAGCCGCCGTGGTGCGCGCGGCAGTGGCGGACCGTGAATCCGTCGTCCGGACGGCACTGGCCGAACTGGAAGCGTCGGCCAAGCGGATGGCGGAGTGTCTCGGGGATGCGGAGACGGTGGTGGGAGAGGCGCGGCAGCGGGTGGAAGCCAGCGGCGCCGCCGTGGAACGGACGGCGGCGTTGGAAGCGACCCTCCAGAAGACGCTGGAGGGCCTCTCCCGCCGCTTGGACGCCACCGACACGCAGACCGGCCGGATCTCGGACGCGTCTACCCTGCTGGTGAGCGTCGTGGAGGAGCTGCGCCGGGACCGGGTAGAGAACGCGCGGGGAACGGCCCGGTGGGCGGAGTGGCTGGAGCTGGACCGAAAGCAGCGTGCAGAGGAGGCGGAGCGGATCCACGCGCTGCTGGAGCGGCTGGACCAACTGGCGAACGAGGCAGCGGATCGGAATCGGCAGGTTGCCGACCAGGTGCGGACGATCCAGCTGACGGACCATGGCCCGCGGGAGCAGCGAGCCATCGACACGGTCGAAGCGCTCCTAGAGGGTGCCCGGGCGCGCGACCGCGAGTTCTGGGATAATGTGCTGGAGCGGCTGGATGCGTTCGCGGCATCTCCCAGTCCGTGGCCATCGCCCAGCCGCGTGCCGGAACCGGCGGCCAACGGCGGACCTGCCGCACGCGAGCACGGCGACGGAGGCGCAGGGTACGCCATAGATGCTCCCGTGTTCTCGCGGTCCACAGTGGACCACGCATCTCCGGCCCATACGACCGAGCGCCCCGAGCCGTCCGCCGAGCGTCCCGAGGTGCCGGAGGCGCCCGTGTCCCTGCCGCGCCGTCTCTGGATCTTTCTGAACAGACCTATCCGGCTCCGGCGCCGATGAGCTGGCTGCGGCGCGACGAAGAGATGGAGGGCTTCAACTTCTGGCCCGTCTACAGTGACCTGGCGCTTTCCGTGGTCCTGGTGCTTCTCCTGTTCCTCCTTTCGCAGTTCGTCTTCAACTATCGCCTGCAGATCAGCCAGAACTTGGACCGCCTCCGCGTCCGCGAGCAGCAGGCGGCCATCGAGGAGGGCATCGGCCGCGTGGAAGGGGTTGATACCGTGATCGTGGACGGCAACCTGCAGATCATCACCCTGAGCGCGGATTTTCTCTTCCCCACTGACGGCACGCAGTTGAAGCCGGAGGGCATCGCCCTGCTGAATGACCTCGCAGACCTGCTGGCGGCCCGTCGGGAGGCGTTTACGCGCGTTGCCGTGGAGGGTCACGCGGACCACCGGCGCAGCCCCCGCTACGGCAGGCGCGGCGACATGACGCAGGATTACGGGAACTGGCGCCTTTCCTCGGAGCGGGCCGTGCAGGTCGTCCAGATATTGCAGGGGAGTGATCTTCCGGGCGAGAAACTGGAAGCCGTTGGCCGCTCTAGCTATGCGCCTGCGGACACGGTTTACCTGCGTTACGCGGATGATCCCGCGCGCGAAGGAAATCAGGCATACCTCACGTCGCTGGAGCGAAATCGACGAATCGTGATCCGGCTTT
>DATING010000131.1:0-3954 GCA_035474555.1 Longimicrobium sp.
GCACGACGGCTCCGGCTTCGCGGCCATCCAGGTGGTGGCGAACAGGGATCTGCCGAACTACGAAGCCGAGGTGCAGCGCCTGACCGCCGGCGCGTCGGTGGTGGTGGAGGGCGAGCTGGTGGCCACGCCGGGGCGCCCGCAGCCGGTGGAGGTGCACGCGAAGTCGGTGGAGGTGCTGGGGCTGGTGGACGACCCGGAAACGTATCCCATCCAGCCCAAGCAGCACTCCATGGAGTTCCTGCGCTCCGTGGCCCACCTGCGCATTCGCACCAACACCTTTGGCGCGGTGGCGCGGGTGCGGCACGCACTGGCCATGGCGGTGCACCGCTTTTACGACCAGCGCGGCTTTTTCTGGGTGCACACGCCCATCATCACCACCAGCGACGCCGAGGGCGCGGGCGAGATGTTCCGCGTGAGCACGCTGGACCTGGCAAACCTGCCGCGCACGCCGGATGGCGGGGTGGACTTCTCGGAGGACTTCTTCGGCCGGTCGGCGTCGCTCACGGTGAGCGGGCAGCTGAACGTGGAGGCGTACGCCATGGCGCTGAGCAAGGTGTACACGTTTGGCCCCACGTTCCGCGCGGAGAACAGCAACACCACGCGCCACGCGGCCGAGTTCTGGATGATCGAGCCGGAGATCGCGTTCGCCGACCTGAACGACGACGCGGACCTGGCGGAGGACTTCATCAAGTCCATCTGCCGCGACCTGCTGAACGAGCGGCTGGACGACCTGGAGTTCTTCGACGAGCGCATCCAGCCCGGCGTGCTCAAGCGGCTGCAGGACCTGGTGGCCACGCCGTTCGAGCGTATGGCCTACACCGAGGCCGTGCGCCGGCTCAAGGAATCGAAGAAGAAGTTCGAGTTTCCCGTGGAGTGGGGCGTGGACCTGTCCACGGAGCACGAGCGTCACCTGACGGAGGAGCTGGTGGGCGGGCCGGTGGTGGTGACGGACTACCCCAAGGACATCAAGTCCTTCTACATGCGCCTGAACGAGGACGAGCGCACGGTGGCGGCCATGGACGTGCTGGCGCCGGGGATCGGCGAGATCATCGGCGGGTCGCAGCGCGAGGAGCGGCTGGACGTGCTGGACCGCCGGATCCAGGAGATGGGGCTGGACGCGTCCGGGTACTGGTGGTACCGCGACCTGCGCCGCTACGGCACGGTGCCGCACGCCGGCTTTGGGCTGGGCTTCGAGCGGATGATCATGTACGCCACGGGGATGGCCAACATCCGCGACGTGCTTCCGTATCCCCGCACGCCGGGCAGCGCGGACTTCTGATCGCGGGCTGCTACAAAGGATCACGCGGAGGACGGGGAGGAAAACGGCAAGGACGCGGAGAACCGAAGGGGGCTCCGCGTCCTTGCTTTCATCGTCCTCTCTCTTCGTTCCTCGGCGTCCACATCGAACAAAATCCTCTGGCCGGATGACGCCGGGGACGAGAGCGATTGAAATCGCGGCTACAACTTCACACTGTCGGCCTCCGCCGACACCAACGACGTGATCCGGGCGCACACGAAAGACAGGATGGGGATGATGCGCTCGTGGGGTGACACCGTCGTCTGCATCGATCCGCATCCGCACCGGACCGCCGGGCGAGCCGCGGCGCTTGTCGGTACGAGTCGCCTCGGCTATCCTTGTTCTCCTTTCCGGACACTATACATTGGAGGGAGTGCGTGCCATGAAGAGACTCAAGCTGGAGATCGACGCGCTGACGGTGGTGTCGTTCCCCACGGCCCCCGCTACGGAGGTGCGCGGCACGGTGCAGGCGCACGTGGGCACGACACCCGGGTGCGTCGATGACTCGCGCTATTGTACGGACGGGCTGGACTGCGAGGTCACGAGCGGCGTCAACTCCTGCTGGTGCAGCGAGATCCACACCTGCCTGGACTGCCCGGTCACGGAGTGAGCCCCATCCCCGGCGCGCGCGGACGGCGGCCCGCGATGCGATTGCCGGGGATCGACACCCATCCTCCACGCGGAGGGAGACCATGAAGAAGCTCGCGCTCAGGATCGATTCGCTGTCCGTCGCCACCTTTCCGACGGGCCCCGCGCAGTCCGTGCTCACGGTCACGGAACCGTGCCTGTTCACCCCGTCGTGCCCCATGACGGGCGCCGGCTCCTGCTGGTGCACGGACCGCCAGAGCTGCGACTGCCCCTGATCCGCCGGAAACGTGACGTACCGGGCCCGCACTCCCTCGCCGGGGTGCGGGCCCGCGTGCGTCCGGGGTTTTCCGCGGGCAGGCCCTCCGTTACATTGGCGCCGCCCGGCAGCACAGATCGCAACTCGCAAACCGCCAACCGGACGCACATGCCCGCACTCCCCAGCCGCGACGAGGCGCTCGCGCTGATGCACGAACACGTCGCGAGCGAGAGCCTGCGGCGGCACATGTACTCCGTGGAGGCCGCCTGCCGCGCCTACGCCCGCCGCTGGGAAGAGGACGAGGAACTGTACGGGCTCGCCGGCCTGCTGCACGACTTCGACTACGAGCGCTGGCCGGACGAGCACCCCGTGCGCGGGGTGGAGATGCTGCGCGAGCGCGGCTACCCGGACGAGCTGCTGCACGCGGTGCAGGCGCACTACGCCGCGCGGACGGGAGTGGAGCCTGTTACACGGCTGGACCGGACGCTGCATGCCTGTGACGAGATCACCGGCCTGATCACGGCGGGCGCGCTGGTCCGGCCCAGCCGTTCCGTGATGGACCTTGAAGCGAAGTCGATCCTCAAGAAGATGAAGGATCGGCAGTTTGCAGCGGGGGTGGACCGCGAGGACGTGCGGCGCGCGGCCGAAGAGCTGGGCGTGGAGCTTGCGGATCACGTGGATTTCGTCATCCGCGCCATGCGGGGCATCGCCCCGGAGCTGGGCCTCGCCGGCACGGCGTAATGCACCGCCTGTGCAAGGTTCGGCGACTCGCGCGTTCTCTCCGCGAAATAGGCTGAACCGCGATTCCAGGTCTGATACTGCAATGTGTATCAGACTCATTGCAGGGGATGCGGATCGCCATGTTGTTGCACGCGGGCTGGATGCAGCGATCTTGAACCCCGTTTCCACCCGTCTTTCTTCGGGCGTGGCGGGGCGATACACTAAACGGAACGGCGTGGGGACACGCCGGCGCACCCCTCGGATTGGCAAACGCGATGACCCTGATCCTCGGATTGACGGCTGCCGTGACCGGTGTGGCGCTGCTCGCGCGGCGTTACATGACCCCGCATTGCCCACGCTGCAAGAACCGCGAGTGGGACCGTAAGCTGTGCGCGCCGCTGCTGTTCTGCCGGCGCTGTGCTACGCGCATCGATGGAGAGGGCCGCGTCTACAACTGAGCGCGCCCTGACCTGCAGTCTTCGCGGCGGCGTCCCGGATCTCCGGGGCGCCGCCGCTTCGTTTTGGGAGATGACGGGGCATCGCGGGTGATGAAAGACGGTGAAGAAGACAGGGAAGAAGGACGGTGAAGAAGGAAGGTGAAGAAAGAAGAAAGACGGTGAAGAAAGACGGTGAAGAAGGTGGCGGGGTAGAATTCGCGGGGAGAGTGGAGAGACGGGGGTATCCGATCCGGGGGAGAGTGCGTTGCGCGGGCGAGTACGCGAGCGAATGAATTCGCGGCTACAACTTCACACTGTCGGCCTCCGCCGACACCGTCGCGGGCGGGGGTGTGCCAGATGGCGGAAGCCTATCTGTGGTCAGAGTCGGCAGAATCGGCAGAATCGGCGGGATCGGCTGCGTCGCATCGGGCCGGGGGAACGGCGGGATGGCTGGCCACGGGGTTCGCATCCGAATTTTTGAGAGGAGCACATCCTCCGTCCACCCGGGCAGAAACGGCGCCGGGCACACATCCATCCGATCGCGTCGGTTGGGAAGGCGGCCGTCGCGCGGCAGCCTGCCTTCGGACAATCGCCCCGGACGGGCGGATTCGCCGCCGGACGGCTGGGCCCGGAATGGCAAGTGATTGGAATCCAGG
>DATING010000132.1:0-2488 GCA_035474555.1 Longimicrobium sp.
TCACGTACGCCGCCGACTCGGGATCCGTCCCCGCCGCCGGCGCATCCGCCGGCTCCGCCGCGATCGCCGCCGCGTCCGCGTCCACCCGCACGATGCGCGCGGCGTGGGGCGGCAGGCGCTCCGCCAGGGACGACTCCGTCACCAGCACCGGCACCGCGGTGTCGGCCAGCATGAAGGCCAGCCGCTCCGCCGGGTACGCCGGGTCCAGCGGCACGTACGCGCCGCCCGCCTTGAGCACGGCCAGCGTGGCGACAATCATCTCCGGTCCGCGCTCCAGGCACACGCCCACGCGCGTTCCCGCGGCCACGCCGGCGCGGCGCAGGTGATGGGCAAGGCGGTTGGCGCGGGCGTCCAGCTCCGCGTAGGTCATCCGTCCGCCGTCCCACGCCAGCGCCACGGCCTCCGGCGCGGCCGCGGCGGCGTGCGCGAAGAGCGCATCGGTCGTGGCGCGGGGGAGCTCGGGCGCGGTGCCTTCGCCCAGCGCCAGCAGGCGGGCGCGCTCCGCATCCCCGAGCAGATCCAGCTGCGATAGCCGCACGTCCGCGTCCGCGGCGACCTGCTCCAGCACCCGCTGCAGGTGGCCCACCATGCGCTCGATGGTGTCCGGCTCAAAGAGGTCCGTGCTGTAGTTCAGTTCGCCACGCAGTCCGCGCGGGGTTGCCGCAAGGCCGAGCGAGAGGTCGAACTTGGCGCTTGCGATCTCCCCTCCGGCTCCGCTCACGCGCAGCCCCGGAAGAGCGCCTCCCCCGCCCCCCGCGTTCTGCAGGGTGAACATCACCTGGAAGAGCGGCGAGTGGCCCATCGACCGCTCCGGCTGCAACTCGGCCACCAGCTTCTCGAAGGGCACCTCCTGGTGCTCGTACGCCCCGAGCGTCACCTCCCGCGTCCGCCGCAGGGTCTCGCGGAAGCTCGGGTCTCCACCCAGGTCCGTGCGCAGCACCAGCGTGTTGACGAAGAAGCCGATCAGCCCGTCCACTTCTCCGCGCGTACGTCCGGCGATGGGGCTGCCCACGACGACGTCCTCGCTCCCGCTGTACCTGGACAGCAGCACCTGGAAGGCACCCAGCAGCGTCATGTACAGCGTCGTGCCCTCGCTCCGCCCCAGCGTCTGCAAGCGCTCCAGCAGCTCGGAGGAGAAGTTCACCGGGACCGACGCCCCCCGGTACGTCTGCACCGGCGGGCGAGGATGGTCCGTGGGCAGCTCCAGCAGCTCCGGCGCGCCCGACAGGTGCTCCCGCCAGTACGCCAGCTGCCGGTCCAGCACCTCACCCTCCAGCTGCTCGCGCTGCCACATCGCGTAGTCCGCGTACTGCACCGGCAGCTCCGGCAGCGGCGACTCCCCGCCCTCGCGGTACGCCTCGTAGAGCGCCGAGAACTCGCGGAAAAGCACCCCCAGGCTCCACCCGTCGCTGACGATGTGGTGCATGGAGAGCAGCAGCACGTGGTCTTCCCCGCCCAGCCGCAGCAGCGCCGCGCGGAAGAGCGGGCCCGCCGCAAGGTCGAACGGCCGCCGCGCTTCCTCGTCGGCGCGCCGCCTGACTTCGGCGTCGCGCTCCGCTTCCGCGACGTGGGCAAGGTCTTCGACCGGCAGGACGAAGCCGTCGAAGGGCGCCACTACCTGCACCGGCGAGCCATCCACCTCCGTGAAGACCGTTCGCAGCGCCTCGTGGCGCCGGACGATCTCGCCCACCGCGCGCTCCAGCGCCGCCTCGTCCAGCGCCCCCCCCAGGCGCCATGCCACGGGGATGTTGTATGCGTTGCTCCCCGGCTCCATCCGGTCCAGGAACCACAGCCGCTCCTGCGCGAACGACAGCGGCAGGGGCCCCGTGCGCTCCACCGGCATCACCGGGGGCAGCACCGGCAGCTCCTCGCGGCGCAGCTCCTCCATGCGCGCGGCGAGCTCCGCCACCGTGGGCCGCTCGAAGAGCGCCCGCAGCGGTAGCTCTACGCCGAACACCGCGCGGATGCGCGAGACTACGCGCGTGACCAGCAGCGAGTGCCCGCCCAGCTCGAAGAAGTTGTCGTTCACCCCCACCCGCTCCAGGCGCAGCACCTCGGCCCAGATCCCCGCCAGCACCTCCTCCACCGGGGTGCGCGGCGCCACGTAGCGGTCGCCGCCCTGGGCGGCCTCCGGCGCGGGCAGCGCCTTGCGGTCCACCTTGCCGTTCGGCGTCAGCGGCAGCGCGTCCAGCATCAACAGCGCGCCGGGCACCATGTACTCGGGCACGCTGCGGCGAAGGTGCTGCCGGAGCGCGTCCGCGTCCACGCTGCCCACCACGTAGGCCGCGATCCGCCGGTCGCCCGGCGCGTCCTCGCGCACGACCACCACGCACTCCGTCACGGCGGAGTGCACGCGCAGCACGCTCTCGATCTCGCCCAGCTCGATGCGGTAGCCGCGCACCTTTACCTGCGCGTCCAGCCGGCCCAGGTACTCCAGCGTGCCGTCCGCCTTCCAGCGCGCCCTGTCGCCGGTGCGGTACAGACGGCC